>NZ_JBSGTS010000014.1:0-34847 GCF_053607525.1 Kribbella sp. NPDC055110 | reverse complement strand
ACCGCTTAGCCCCTGCCCCGCCGCGGGGGGGGGGGGCCGGGCCCCCCCCCGCCTCGACTACTTTTCGGTCCGTGGACGATCTCAAGAAGGCCAAGTTGCGCGGCGAGGACCATCGCGGGTTCCGGGCTGTGGGGCTGCGCTGGAGGGGTAGCCGGATCGAGGGGTGCGATTTCTCGGGCGCCTCGCTGCGGGATCTGCGGATCTGGGACACGAAGGTGGCGGACTCCTCGTTCGCCGGCGCCGACCTGCGGGACGCCGTACTGGGCAGCTGGCACCGGAAACGCCGGAACGAGTGGCAGCGGGTTTCCTTCGCCGGCGCCGATCTCCGCGGCGCCGTACTGATCGGTGCGCTCTTCGACGGCTGCGACTTCTCGAAGGCTCGCCTCGACGGCGTCCAGTTCGAGCAATGCGATCTCCGCGACTGCACCTTCGCCGGTGCACTCCGCGATGTCGTCTTCGACTGCCGCCCCCGACCCGACCGCCCGGTCCCGGCGCCGCTGCGCAACCTGGATTTCGGTGCGGCAGCCTTCACGCATGTCGAGTTCTGGGACGCCCACCCCGACAACGTCGTACTCCCCGCCGACCCCGGCCTCGTCTTCATCCCCAACTACCGCCCCGCCGCCCGACGCGCGCTGGCCGCACTCGAGTCGGACCCGTCACCCGAAGCTCACGTCCTCCGAGCCGAACTGAAAAACGCCCTCAAAGGCCCCGGAACAGACACCGGCGCCACCCTCCACAACCCCCACGACTACGGTTCCCCAACCCTAGCCACCCTCGCCCACCACCACCTCACAACCTAGCCCTTCGGCCCCGGCCCGGCCGCACAGGAACAGTTAGGGGTACGCGGCAACGATCTCCTGCTGCCAGTCGGCGAGCGCGATCGTACGGCGGTGCCGCGACAAACATCCGTCACCGAGATACAGCCCAAGAAGATGCGCGTACGACGAGGTGTCGAGAGGCCCGCTTCCACACCGCGGGCAGATACTCAGCGGCGTCGGACGTACCTTGCCGTCCCGCCAGTCCCGAAGCGCCGCCCGACAGACCCCGAGCCGCTTGCTGATCGCATTCAGCCTCTCACCGGCAGCCATCGCCGCGAGTGCGATCTCCCGAGTGCGGCCACGCAAGACCTCCGACCTGCAGCGCAGGGCGGCAGGGCGATGAGCGGAATCGTGCGAATTGCGGCTAGAGTTTCTCCTGCAGCCTTGCCGGGTTGGTGGAATGGCAGACACGACGGACTCAAAATCCGTTGCTCGCAAGGGCGTGTGGGTTCGAATCCCACACCCGGCACAAAACTGTCGGTGGTCTTCGGGACGATGTGGCATGGGGCACATCAGGTCACAGGAGACGGTGGATTCTGCATTGCGAATGTCGGACGAGGGCATGTCCGATCGGGTGAATGCCGAGATCCACGGCGTTGCGATCAAGACGATCCGGCGTTGGCGGCGGCTCTATCAGCGGCGTGGGTTACCGCGGGGGACCGGCTTCCAGGGAACGCCGTGTCCGCGGTGTGACGGGGCCGAGCTGGACGAGGCGGCGTACGCGCTGCTGCTCGGTTGGTACCTGGGCGACGGGCATATCGCGCGTGCCCGTCGCGGAGTATTCACGCTGCAGATCGCCAACGACCAGAAGTACCCGGACCTCAACCGGGAGATCTTCGAGACCATCAAGCTGGTCAAGCCGACCGCGAGTCCGTGCCCACGCCGCGGCGTCGGCGCGATCCTGACGGAAGCTCGCTGGAAGCACTGGCCTTGCTTGTTCCCTCAGCACGGTCCGGGCTTGAAGCATCTACGGAAGATCGAGCTGGCGGACTGGCAACTGGAGATTGTTGCCAAGTACCCCGAACAGCTGCTGCGCGGGCTGTTTCACTCCGATGGGTGTCGGTTCGTGAACTGGGCGAGTAAGCCGGACGGTAGGCGGTACTACTACACGCGGTACATGTTCTCGAACGAGTCGGAGGACATCCGGAGGATTCTCACGGATGCGCTGGACCAGTTAGGGATTGCTTGGCGGCAGCCGCGGCGGAATGCGATCGCGGTGAGCCGGAAGGAAGCGGTTGCCGCGTTGGATGTGTTCGTGGGGCCGAAGAGGTGAGGTGGGGTCGCTAGGGTGTGCGGTGTGACTGCTAAGCGTGTGGTGATTGCCGAGGACGAGGCTTTGATTCGGATGGATCTGGCTGAGATGCTCGCGGAAGAGGGGTATGACGTCGTCGGGCAGGCGGGGGACGGCGAGGAGGCTGTGCGGCTGGCGATCGAGCAGCGGCCGGACCTGGTGATTCTCGACGTGAAGATGCCGAAGCTGGACGGGCTGAGCGCGGCGGAGAAGATCGCGGGGGAGCGGATCGCGCCGGTGCTGATGCTGACCGCGTTCTCGCAGCGGGAGCTGGTCGAGCGGGCGCGGGACGCCGGCGCGATGGCGTACCTGGTGAAGCCGTTCTCGAAGGCCGACCTGCTGCCCGCGATCGAGATCGCCGCCTCGCGGTACGTCGAACTCGCTGAGCTGGAGCGGGAGGTCGCCGACCTCGCCGAGCGGCTGGAGACCCGCAAGCTGGTCGACCGGGCGAAGTCGATCCTGCAGACCAAGTTCGGGCTGTCCGAGCCGGACTCGTTCCGGTGGATCCAGAAGACCGCGATGGACAAGCGGGTCTCGATGCGTCAGGTGGCCGAGTTGGTCGTCAACGAAGCCGGCGATTCCTGATCGGGCAGACAGCACTGCCCGCGATGGCAAAAATCCGAGTCCGCCGCCTCCCGTATCGGCGTGTCGTGACCGTGCGCTGAACGCGATGGCGCCTTCGTGACGAATCGTGACAGTCACCCTGGTTGACAGCCGCCGGATCTCACCCAGGACTACTGTTTGCTGACCGTACGTCACTGAGTGACCCCCTGAGTCAGCATTCAGGTGACAGGACGATGCTTACCGGGGTAACGACCTCACAACACAGCCGATGCGCTGTTCGCTTGGAACCATCGCTGGGTCTAACCTGCGGGTGCTCGTGGCAAATGCGCGAGAGTCCCGGATTCGCTGGGACTATCCAGACATGGGAGGAACAGTGCACCAGCGTTCCGTAGTACGGGTCGGCGCGTCGCTGATCGTTGCGTCGTTGGCCCTGACTGCCTGCGGCTCACGCAGTGACAACGGCTCTGGCGGGGGCTCCGGAGGTTCGACCAAGACCGCGAAGATCGGCGTCATCGCGCCGCTGTCGGGAGACTTGTCGGCTCTGGGTCTGGGTATCCAGCACTCCGTCGAACTCGCTGTGAAGCAGGCCAACGATTCCAACGCGATCCCGGGCTGGAAGCTCGAGGTGGCGCCGAAGGACGACGAGGGCAAGACCGAGCCGGGCAAGAACGCGGCGACCGCGCTCGCCAGCGACAAGGACGTCATCGGCGTCGTCGGCACGCTGAACACCAGCGTCAGCCAGCAGGTCCAGCCGGTCCTCGCGCCGAAGAACATCGTCCAGGTCTCCCCGGCCAACACCGGCCCCGGCCTGACCCAGGGCGCCAAGTGGCAGACCGACCCGAAGCGTCCGTACCCGACGTACTTCCGGACCTGCACGACGGACGCCGTCCAGGGTCCGTTCGCGGCGCGGTACCTGTACGAGACCGCGAAGATCACCAAGGTCGCCACGATCCACGACAAGAAGGCGTACGGCCAGGGCCTGGTCGGCACCTTCACCGACGAGTTCAAGAAGCTCGGCGGTCAGATCGTGTCGGCGCAGACGATCAACCCGGACGAGTCGAACTACCAGGCCGTGATCTCCGCGGTCAAGCCGTCCAGCCCGCAGGCGATCTACTACGGCGGTGAGTACCCGAACGCCGGGCCGCTCTCGCAGCAGATGAAGGCCGCCGGCCTGAACGTCCCGCTGATGGGCGGCGACGGCATCTTCGACCCGAAGTACATCACGCTGGCCGGTAAGACGGCCGACAACGACCTGGCCACCTCGGTCGGCGCCCCGGTCGACAGCCTGGAGTCGGCGAAGAAGTTCGTCGCGGACTACAACGCTCAGAACTACAAGGAGCCGTACGCCGCTTACGGTGGCTACTCCTTCGACGCCGCGAACGCGATCATCGCGGCGCTGAAGACCTCGCTGAAGGACGCCAAGGACGTCGAGTCCGCGCGTAAGGCGACGGTCGACGCGATGAGCGCGGTCAGCTTCGAGGGTGTGACCGGCAAGGTCGCCTTCGACCAGTACGGCGACACCACTTCGAAGGTCCTGACCGTCTACAAGGTTGCCGCTGGCAAGTGGGCGACCGTGGAGACCAAGGACTTCGAAACCAAGTAAGCAGGGTCGACCTCATGTCTCGGGGGTGGGAGCAATCCTCCCACCCCCGTGGCATGTCATAACCGAGGCAGATGGGAGGTCGACGTGGACCAGTTCTTCCAGCAACTCGTCAACGGGTTGACCTTGGGCTCGCTGTACGCCCTGATCGCGGTCGGCTACACGGTGGTGTACGGCATCGTGCAGCTCATCAACTTCGCCCACGGCGAGGTGTTCATGATCGGCGCGTTCGGCGCGCTGACGACGTACCTGTTGTTCTTCAACGGCAAGACCGCCGTATGGATCCTGCCGATCATGATCATCGGCGCGATGATCGCGTCGGTCGGCACCGCGGTGCTGATGGAACGTGTCGCGTACCGTCCCCTGCGGAACGCGCCACGACTCGCACCGCTGATCACGGCGATCGGAATCTCCGTGTTCCTGCAGGAATTCATCCGGCTCTTCTACGAGTCGCCGGGTTGGACGGTCGTGGTGTTCGCCGGTCTGGCGATCGCCGTCGGCTACGTCGCCGGCGGACGGGTGGCCAAGGTGGACCTGAACCACCCGGTGTCCCGGTGGTTCGACCGTGCTCCGCTGCTCGGCGGCGCAGGTGGCGCCGTCGCTCTGTGGATCGTCGTACGGCTGCTCAACCGCGACCTCAACCCGCTGCTGATCGCGGGTGTGATCGTGCTCGGCGCGCTGGTCGGCACCGGCATCGGCCGGCTTGCCGGTCTTGCGGTACGCCGGAACGCCCGGGTCGAGGTACCGCTCCCGGCGATCGCTGCCGCCGCTGTCGGTGGCGCCCTCGTCGTCGAGATCGGCTGGGTGCTCTTCAAGAAGCTGATCACCCGCGTCGAGTGGCCGAGCGCCAAGCTGCGCATCCCGTTCCCGCAACTCGACGGGGTGACGGGCAAGGCGCTGCAGATCGGTGGTGTGACGATCCAGCGGTCCGCGCTCTTCACAGTCGGGGCGCTGGTGGTCTGTGCCGTCCTGCTCTGGTTCTTCATCAACCGGACCCGGATCGGACGGGGCATGCAGGCCGTCTCGCAGGACCCGGACACTGCACGGCTGATGGGGATCAACGTCGACCGGATCATCGTGGTCGCGTTCGCCCTCGGTGCGGTGCTCGCCGCCATCGCCGGCGTCTCCCAGGGGCTGCAGAACACCAACATCGACTTCCGGATGGGCTTCCTGGCCGGCCTGAAGGCGTTCACGGCCGCGGTGCTCGGCGGTATCGGCAACATCTACGGTGCCGTCGCCGGTGGTCTGGTGCTCGGCGTCGTCGAGGCGATGGCCACGCAGTACATCCCCGGCCAGTTCGGCGGTAGTACCTGGAAGGACGTGTGGGCGTTCGTCATTCTGATCCTGGTTCTGGTGTTCAGGCCGCAGGGCCTGCTGGGCGCGAGGGTGGTGGACCGCGCATGACCGATATCGAGACTCCCGTCG
Source organism: Kribbella sp. NPDC055110 (assembly GCF_053607525.1). NCBI lineage: Bacteria > Bacillati > Actinomycetota > Actinomycetes > Propionibacteriales > Kribbellaceae > Kribbella > Kribbella sp. NPDC055110. Next base: position 29,149 of record NZ_JBSGTS010000014.1, on the reverse strand, counting down.
ACGACATCTCGGAGGCTCCGGTGGCGAAGCCGGGTAAGCCGATCGCCTGGCCGCTGGGCGTGGCCGGCGTGGTGCTGGTGATTGCCGGTTCGTTCCTGTCCTGGAGCTACGACGGGCAGATCCTGAACGATCTGTCGGTCAACTTCTACCCGAACGGCCTGCAGATCCTGGCGATCATCCTCGCCCTGCTGGCGCTGGTCCTGCTGCTCGTCGAGAAGGGGCCGCTGGTCAAGTTCGGCGCGTGGCTGGACGCGACCCTCGGGCTACGCGCCCTGGGTGTCGGCCTCGTGGTGTACATGGTGGTGACCCTGGTCGCGATCTCGGTGGAGTCCGACGGCCTGATCAACGTCAACCCGGGCGGGTACGTCACGCTCGTTGGCGCCGCACTGGTCGCGGCGTCGGCGTGGCTGCTGCCGTTGCGGCAACTGCAGGACCTGAGCGAGGCGCGGACGCCGGCCTGGTTCGAGATCCTGTCGATCGCGGGCCTGATGGCAGCTCTGCTGTTCGTCGCGGCGTACGCGCTCGCCCAGACCGAGGCCTGGCCGCTCATCCTGTGCCTCGTGTTCGTCGGGGCTGCTGCGACCAGCCTGTTCCGGACTGGGGTGATGACGTTCGTGAGCCACGCCGGGCAGCGGCACCGCAAGGTGCTGACGCTGGCGGCGTTCGCGGCCGCGTTCCTGTTCCCGTTCACCCAGAACGGGGACGACACCAACATGTCGATCGCGGGCGCGGTGCTGGTGTTCAGCGCCACCGCGATGGGCCTGAACATCGTGGTCGGCCTGGCCGGCCTGCTGGACCTCGGGTACATCGCGTTCCTGGGATCGGGTGCGTACGTCGCGGCGACGTTGTCGACGTCGGCGTTCGCGACCATCGGCTGGAAGCCGCCGTTCCTGATCGTGGTCCTGGTCGGCGCCTGTGTGGCGGCGCTGCTCGGCCTGATCATCGGTTCGCCGACGCTGCGGGTCTCCGGTGACTACCTGGCCATCGTGACGCTCGGCTTCGGTGAGATCTTCCGGTTCTCGATGTTCAACCTGGACGGCAACAACGGCCCGAACCTGACCAACGGCCCGAACGGGATCCCGGGCATCCCGGACCTGGAGCTGTTCGGCTTCAACTTCGGCACCGACCACACGATCGCGGGGATCGACCTCACCAGGAACTCGAACTACTACTTCCTGCTGCTGGTCCTGATCGGCGGCGTCATCCTGGCGTTCTCCCGGCTGAACAACAGCCGGATCGGGCGCGGCTGGGTGGCGATCCGGGAGGACGAGAAGGCCGCCGAGGCGATGGGCGTGAACGTGTTCGGGCTGAAGCTGCTCGCGTTCGCGATCGGCGCCTTCCTGGCCGGTATGGCGGGCACGGTCAAGGCCCACCAGGACGGTGCGGTGAGTCCGGACCAGTACATCTTCCTGGAGTCGGCGTTCCTGCTGGCCGCGATCGTGCTGGGCGGTATGGGCACCATCGTCGGTGTGTTGCTGGGTGCAACGATCCTGAAGGTGCTGCCGGAGAAGCTGCGGTTCTTCCTCGAGTACCGGCTGCTGCTGTTCGGTCTGCTGCTGGTGCTGATGATGCGGTTCCGGCCCGAGGGGCTGGTCGCGAGCAGACGGCGGAAGCTGGAGTTCCACGAAGAGGACGAGGAGCTGGCCGTCGCGGTCGAAGAGGAACGGCTGATCGCGGTGGAGGAGGCGAAATGACGGTAACCGAAACTCAGGACACAGCCACGCGGTCGATCGGCGAGCCGGTCCTGGAAGCCTCCGGTGTGACCATGCGGTTCGGTGGTCTGCTGGCGGTCAACGACGTCAACCTGACCGTCCGCGAGGGCGAGATCGTCGGTCTGATCGGCCCGAACGGCGCCGGCAAGACGACCTTCTTCAACTGCCTCACCGGCCTGTACAAACCGACCAGCGGACAGGTCCGGTTCGCTGCCTTGCCGCGATCGAAGCCGCAGCGGGCCAGGTTCCTGCCGGTGTTGTCCCGGCGCGGAGGACTTGGCAATGTCGTCGAAGAGGTGCCGCTGCTCCCGGCGAACCAGGGGCTGACGGCGCCTGCGCCCGGGGTGATGGCGCCGCTGCCGCCGAAGCCGCGCGCGGTGGTGCGGGCCGGGATGGCGCGGACGTTCCAGAACATCCGGCTGTTCGCGAACATGACCGCGCTGGAGAACGTGATGGTCGGGCGCTACTGCCGGACCAGCGCGGGCGCGCTCACCTCGGTCCTGCACGGGCCGAAGTTCCGTTACGAGGAGGCGGCCACCCGGAAACGGGCGCAGGAGCTGCTCGAGTTCGTCGGGCTCGGCCGGTCGGCCGAGCACCTGGCCCGGAACATGCCGTACGGCGACCAGCGCCGGCTCGAGATCGCGCGGGCGCTGGCCACCGACCCGAAGCTCATCCTGCTGGACGAGCCGACGGCCGGTATGAACCCGCAGGAGACCCGGCAGGCCAGTGACCTGATCTTCAAGATCCGGGACTCCGGTCTGTCGGTCGTGGTGATCGAGCACGACATGCGGTTCATCTTCAACCTCTGCGACCGGGTGCTCTGCCTGGTCCAGGGTGCGGCCCTGATCGAGGGCACGCCCGAGGAGGTGCAGTCCGACCCGCGGGTGATCGAGGCCTACATCGGCACCGGCGAGGACGACGACGAGGACGACGTACCCGGAGGGGAGGTCTGATGGCCGCTATGCTCGAGGTCAAGGACCTGGAAGTTGCCTACGGCAAGATCCTTGCGGTGAAGAAGATCAGCTTCAGTGTGGAGCAGGGGCAGGTGGTGTCGCTGATCGGCACCAACGGCGCCGGCAAGACCACCACGCTGAAGACGATCTCGGGGCTGCTCCGGCCGACCGGCGGGGAGATCTGGTTCCAGGGCGAGCGGATCGACCACGTGGCGGCGCACGACATCGTCACCCGCGGTCTGGCGCATTCGCCCGAGGGCCGGCGGATCTTCCCGCGGCTGTCGGTCGAGGAGAACCTGATGCTCGGCGCGTTCTCCCGCCGCGATCCCGCGGGCGTGCGTTCCGACCTGCAGGCGGCGTACGACCTGTTCCCGATCCTGGGGGAGCGGCGCAAGCAGCCGGCCGGTACGTTCTCCGGCGGTGAGCAGCAGATGCTGGCGATGGGCCGGGCGATGATGAGCCGGCCGAAGCTGCTGATGCTGGACGAGCCGTCGATGGGTCTGTCACCGATCATGATGAAGCGGATCATGACCACGGTGACCGCGCTGCAGCAGCAGGGTACGACGATCCTGCTGGTCGAGCAGAACGCCCAGGCCGCGCTGAAGCGGGCCGACTACGGGTACGTGCTCGAGGTCGGGAAGGTCGTGCTGTCCGGCACCGGCCGCGACCTGCTGGTGAACGACTCGGTCCGTAAGGCCTACCTCGGCGAGGACTGAAACGCGGTTGCTGCTGGTTCAGTTGCGGATGACAACGAGCAACTGAACCAGCAGCGGCGCAACGATCAGCGCCGGAAGCAGGTCGGCCACGGCCACCTGCTTCAGCTTCAGCAGCCGCAGCGCGACACCGATGAGCATCACGCCACCTGTCGCGCCGAGCGCCGTCACATGCGCCTCCGGCAGTACGTCGCCCAGTACGGCGCCGACGGCCGTCATCAGACCCTGTACGACGAGGACGACCAAGGCCGACGCGGCGACGCCCCAGCCGAAGGATGCGGCGAAGGCGATCGACGTGAAGCCGTCCAGAACCGCCTTCAGGAACAGCTGATCCGCGCCGCGACCGAGTCCGTCGGACAGCGCGCCGAGAAACGTCAGCGGCCCGACGCAGAACACCATCGACGCCGACACGAACCCTTCGACGAAGGTGTTCTGCCCTTCGCCGCGGTCGAACCGGTGCTGCATCCAGGCGCCGAATCCCTCCAGCCGCTGCTCGATCCGGAGCAGCGAACCGGTGATCCCGCCGATCAGCATCGCGCCCAGCACGATCAGGATCGGGGCGCTGTCGCCGACCGCGTCGCTGAGTGCATGGTCGCCGACGGTGAGTGCAGAAGAAATTGCGATGAGCAGAGTGACCAGGCCGATCGCATCGGTGACGAGATCCCTGGTGCGGTGACTGAGCCGGTGTCCGACAAGTACGCCGAGTACCGAACCTAGGAGCACTGTCGCAACGTTCACGACGGTCCCGATCCCGATGAACAAACTGGTCTCCCACTCGACTTTGCAGGTGCCCCCCGAGGGCCTACTGTTGCGCGAGGACGAGCGTATCGGCCCGTCCGTTCACCTCGGGGGTGGACCGTACCGGGAGGTCGCTGTGGTGGCTGCCGTCGAGGTGAGGGACGCCCAGCCGGGTGACGCCGACGCGCTGGTGGCGCTGTGGCGTGAGCTCAGCACCGCTGCCGGCCTGCCGTCGCGGCTTCCGGCGCCGCCGTCGCCCGCCGCCGCCGAGGTTGCCGTCAGCAAGCATCTGGACGACCCGTTCGGCCGGCTGCTGGTGGTCGAGCTGGACGGTCACGTGCACGGTATGGCGTATCTGCGCCGGACCCTGATCAGTCCGCTGCACGACGACTCGACGGTCACGGTCGAGTACCTGCACGTCAGTGACACGTCCCGCCGGCACGGCCTCGGCAAGGCGCTGATCGCGGAAGCGGTCAGCTGGGCCGAGCACGAGAGCTGCCTCCACCTGGCCGTGGTCGCGCCCGCGATCGCCCGCGAGGCGAATCGCTTCCTCGCCCGCCTCGGACTCGGGCAGGCCGGCGTACTGCGGTTCGCGAACACCCACACCGTCCGTCGCCGGCTCACCGCCGAGCACGCGCCGAACCTGCTCGCCCTGCTGTCGTCACGACGCTCGGCGGTCGCCCGTCGCGCGGTCAGCTCCCGGGCGGAGCCTGAATCAGCTGGCAAGTGATCCGGGCGGTGCACACCCGCTTGTCCCGGTCGTCGGTGACGACGATCTCGTACGACGTGGTCGTCCGGCCGAGGTAGATCGGTGTCGCGACGCCGGTGACGACTCCGTCCCGGACCGCGCGGTGGTGGGTCGCGTTGATGTCGACGCCGACCGCGACCTTCCCGTACGTCGCCGCGTGCAGGGCGGACCCGATCGAGCCGAGGCTCTCGGCCAGCACACAGGACGCGCCGCCGTGCAGCAGACCGTACGGCTGGGTGTTGCCCTTCACCGGCATCGTCGCGACGACCCGCTCCGGCGCAGCCTCGGTGACAACGATCCCCATCAGTTGCAGGAGCGTGCCCTCCATGCCCATACCCGGTCCCAGGTTCAGTTGATCAGTCACCCCAGCAGAGTACGCGGCTGTGACAGAACTGTCGGTGGGAACCACTAGAGTCGGGTTGTGGCTCCAGAAACGAACACGACGACGATGACCGACGGCCGGCCGCGGGTGCTGCTGCTGGACGGGCACTCCCTGGCGTACCGGGCGTTCTACGCGCTGCCGGTGGAGAACTTCTCCACCACCACGGGGCAGCACACCAACGCGGTGTACGGGTTCACCTCGATGCTGATCAACATGCTGCGCGACGAGCAGCCCACGCACATCTGCGTCGCGTTCGACGTGTCCCGCAAGACCTTCCGCTCCGAGCAGTACACGGAGTACAAGGCCGGCCGCTCGAAGTCGCCGGACGAGTTCAAGGGGCAGATCTCGCTGGTCAAGGAGGTGCTGGAGGCGCTCCGGATCCCGATGACGGAGATCGACGGCTGGGAGGCCGACGACATCATCGCGACGCTCGCCACGCAGGCGTCCGAGCAGGGCTTCGAGGTGTTGATCAGCAGCGGTGACCGGGACTCGTTCCAGCTGGTCAGCGAGGACGTCACGGTGCTGTACCCGAAGCGCGGCGTGTCCGAGATCGCCCGGATGGACCCGGCTGCGATCGAGGAGAAGTACGGCGTCGGCCCGCGGCTGTATCCGGATCTCGCCGCGCTGGTGGGGGAGCAGAGCGACAACCTGCCGGGCGTGCCCGGGGTCGGTCCGAAGACGGCGGCCAAGTGGCTGAACCAGTTCGGCTCGCTGAACGACGTGGTCGACCGGGTGAACGAGATCAAGGGCAAGGCCGGTGAGTCGCTGCGTGAGCACCTCGCCGACGTGATCCGGAATCGGCAGATCAACGAGCTGGTCCGCGACCTGACGCTGGACGTCTCGGTCGACGACCTGGTCCGGGTGCCGTGGGACCGGGAGAAGGTGCATACGCTGTTCGACAGCCTGGAGTTCCGGGTGCTGCGCGAGCGGCTGGTCGCCGAGCACGAGGAGGTCGACGCGGCCGTCGACCACGGCTTCGAGCTGGACGGTGTGCAGCTGAAGCCGGGCGAGGTCGGGGCCTGGCTCAAGGAGCACGTGAGCGGCGGTGACCGCGTCGGTGTCGCGGTGCAGGGCAGCTGGGGCGGCGGTACCGGTCAGATCACCGGTCTGGCGCTGGCGAACACGTCCGGTGCGGCGGCCTGGTTCGATCCGACCACGATGACGCCGGACGACGAGTCCGCCTGGCAGGCCTGGCTCGCCGACGAGAAGCAGCCGAAGGCTCTGCACGACGTGAACGGTCCGCTGCTCGGCTTCCTGGAGCGCGGCTGGACCCTCGCGGGCCTGAGCTCGGACACCCAACTCAGCGCGTACCTGGTCCGCCCCGACCAACGGGCGTATGACCTCGCCGACCTGACCGTGCGGTACCTCAAGCGCGAGCTGCGCACCGAGGAGGCCGAGAACGGCCAGCTCAGCTTCGACGACGTCGAGGGCGGGCCGGCCGCGGACCACACGATGCTGCGCGCCCGCGCGATCGCGGACCTCGCCGACACGCTCGACGCCGAGCTCGAGAAGCAGGCCGGTACGGCGCTGCTCGCGGACGTCGAGCTGCCGCTGATCCAGGTGATCGCCTCGATGGAGCGCGACGGGATCGCGGTCGACCGGGCGTACCTGGAGCAGCTCGAGGACCGGTTCGCCACCGGCGTACGGGAAGCGGCCACCTCGGCGTACGAGGTGATCGGGAAAGAGATCAACCTCGGGTCGCCGAAGCAGCTGCAGGTGGTGCTGTTCGACGAGCTGCAGATGCCGAAGACGAAGCGCACCAAGACCGGGTACACCACGGACGCGGACTCGCTGCAGGCGCTGTTCGAGAAGACCGAGCACCCGTTCCTGGCGTACTTGCTGGCGCACCGGGACGCGACCCGGCTGCGGCAGACGGTCGAGGGGCTGCTGAAGACGATCAGCCCGCGCGACGGCCGGATCCACACCACGTTCAACCAGACCATCGCGGCCACCGGCCGGCTCAGCTCGACCGAGCCGAACCTGCAGAACATCCCGATCCGCACCGAGGAGGGCCGCCGGATCCGGCAGGCGTTCATCGTCGGCGAGGGCAACGAGTCGCTGATGTCGGCGGACTACAGCCAGATCGAGATGCGGATCATGGCGCACGTGTCGAAGGACCAGGGCCTGATCGACGCGTTCAACTCCGGGATGGACTTCCACTCGGTGACCGCGTCGCGGGTGTTCTCGGTAGAGCCGTCGGCAGTGACCCAGGAGCAGCGCGCGAAGATCAAGGCGATGAACTACGGCCTCGCGTACGGACTGTCGGCGTACGGGCTGAGTCAGCAGCTGAAGATCGGCGTCGACGAGGCCAAGGGCCTGATGGACGAGTACTTCGAGGGCTTCGGCGGCGTCCGGGACTACCTGCGGTCGATCGTGATCGACGCCGGCAAGACCGGGTACACCGAGACGATTCTGGGCCGCCGCCGGTACCTGCCGGACCTGACCAGCGACAACCGGCAGCGCCGCGAGATGGCCGAGCGGATGGCGCTGAACGCGCCGATTCAGGGCTCGGCCGCGGACGTCATCAAGATGGCGATGCTGAAGGTCGAGCGGTCGCTGCGCGAGTCCGGCCTGAAGTCCCGGATGCTCCTCCAGGTCCACGACGAACTCGTCTTCGAGATCGCCCCCGGCGAACGCGAGGCCCTCGAGAAGCTGGTCCGCCACGACATGGGTCACGCCGTCGAAATGGACGTCCCCCTCGACGTCTCAGTAGGCATCGGCCGCACCTGGCACGAGGCTGCCCACTAAGAGGTCGCGAACACCGGTTGCGGATCGGGGGAGAGCGCTCGCTGGATGCAGACTCGCTCCCGGTCCGTCAGGTCCGGTAGGGCGTTCAGGGGCCACCAGCGGACGTCCAGGGACTCGTCGTCGTTGACTCGCGGGTCGCCGCGGAGGGGGCGGCAGCGGAAGCAGAGGTCGAGGAACTGGACCTGGTCGCCGTTCGGGTAGCTGCCGGGTGGGAGTGACTCGACGCTGACCAGGCGTTCGACGACTGCTTCGACCGCGGTCTCCTCCTGGATCTCGCGGACCAGTCCGACGGCCGGCTGCTCACCCGGCTCGAGGATGCCGGCGACCAGGCTCCATCGGCCGTTGTCGGCACGTTCGACGAGGAGCACCTCGTCCCGGTCGTTGAGCACGACCGCGGTCAGGCCGCTCAGCCACAGCAGGTCGTGCCCGATCTTCTCGCGCAGGTCGAGGATGAACTTCGGCGTCGGCATGACCAGCACCCTACCGAAGCCGTGATGCGTCCGGAGGCTGCAAGAAATCGTCAGTTAAACGTTCAGCGGCAAGCGCTTGCACGAAAGATCCCGACAGTGAGCGGCCGATCTCGGTCAGTAGTGCCCGAGGTCTTCCGAAGCTGCCTTTTCTATGTCATCGTCCCTCGCAAAGATCCGAGATCCTATTGGATATTGCCATCGGATATGTCGTCTCCGTTCCCACCCCGCCGCCTAGGAGGAACCATGCCGAACGATCACGCACGCCCGGGACTCAGCCGCCGATCACTCATCGCCGGTGCACTCGGACTGACCGCGGCCGCCGGCGGTGGTGTGCTCAGCGCGTGCAGCGGCTCGAGCAACGCCAGCAGCGCAGGACCCGGTGCGGGCGGCGCGGCGCCGAGCGTCACGCTCGGCCCGAAGCTGACCACGGTGCAGTACCCGGAGGGGTACGTCGGCCCGGTCGCCCGCGAGTTGAAGCCGCTCACCAGCGAGAAGGTGACGTTCAAGATCGTCGTACCGCAGGACGTGACGATCGGGGACTGGAAGACCAACGCCTTCACCAAGTGGCTCGAGCAGAAGACCAACATCCACATCGAGTGGAACCAGGTCGGCGGGACCGACGACGACATCATGACCAAGGTCAATGCGATGATCGCGGCGGGCGACATCCCGGACGCGTTCATGGGCGTGCACTTCACCCGTTCGCAGCTGTTCCTGTACGGCCAGCAGGGCCTGTTCACCGACGTCGGCCAGTACCTCGACGGCTATGCGCTGAACCTGCAGCAGGCGATGAAGGACTACCCGGACACCCGCAAGCTGGTGCAGGCGCCGGACAAGAAGATCTACTCGTTCCCGAACATCAACGACTGCTACCACTGCCGGGCCAGCAACGGGCGCACGTTCCTCAACACCGACTGGATCAAGCAGGTCGGGCTGGCGGTCCCGAAGACCACCGACGAGTTCGTCGAGCTGCTGCGGGCCTTCAAGAGGGCCGATCTGGGCGGCAACGGCCGGACCATCCCGTTCTGCGGCTACAAGGATGCGCCGCTCGACACGTTCTTCATGAACTCGTTCCTCTACAACCCCGGCGAACCGTGGCTGGTGCTGAACGACGGCAAGGTCGATGTCACGTTCGACAAGGACGAGTGGCGCGAGGGCCTGAAGTTCATCCACGGGATGTACGCCGAGGGCCTGATCAACAAGGACGTCTTCACCGCCGATCAGGACCAGATGGACCGCTACGGCAACGCGCCGGGCAAGCCGATCATCGGCGGGGCCCGGTCGTACTACTGGGGCGGTTTCCTGGACATCGACCAGAAGGACCCGAATGCCCGCTGGCGCAAGTACGACGCGGTCCCGCCGCTGAAGGGCCCGAACGGCGTGCAGTACGCCGCCTGGAACTACCTGGGCATCGGCGTCGAGGTGGCCAAGCTCGTGATCACCAAGAAGTGCGCGAAGCCCGAACTGCTGGTCCAGTGGGCCGATGCGCAGATGGAGCTGGAGACGATCCTGCGCGCGTACGCCGGGCCGAACTTCGCGTGGGCCAAGAAGGGCGAGGTCGGGATCAACGGCAAGCAGGCGGTCTACGGGCTGACTGCGACCTGGAACACCGAGAAGAACATCACCTGGAGCCAGGACAACACGATGTACCGCTCGCAGGACTTCCGGCTGTCCGAGAGGGTGAACCCGGCCGACCTGACGTTCGAGAAGCCGCTCTACCAGCAGACCGTGGACAACTACTTCCCGTACAAGCAGCCGCAGGAGATGCAGTTCCCGCCGGTCACGCTGGACCAGGACCAGGCCGCGCAGGAGGCGGAGCTGAAGACGAACCTGAAGAGCGAGGTCAATCTGTCGTTCTCCAAGTTCGTCACCGGGCAGCTGGACCCGAACGACGACGCCGCGTGGAACGACTACAAGGACCGGGTGGCGAAGATCGGCGTGAAGCCGTATCTGGAGCTCCAGCAGGCCGCGTACGAGACCTACAACGGATGAGCGCGGCAGGCACCTTGCCGCCGGACGAGCAGCGGCTGGGAACCGGCGCGCCGATTCAGGACACCAAGGGCGACAAGGTCGCGCTGGCCTGTATCTACACCGCGCTCGCACTGTTCTGCCTGGCGATCCTGTACCCGATCGTGTACGTCGTCAGTGCGTCCGTGAGCAACACCCACAAGGTGTCGGCGGGCGAGGTGTGGTTGTGGCCGGTCGGATTCACTCTCGACGCGTACAAGGCGATCTTCGACTACGACGCGATCGTCAGCAGCTTCGGCAACTCCGTGTACTACGCGGTGGCCGGCGCGTTGGTCGCCACGGTCCTCACGCTGCTGGCGGCGTATCCGCTGTCGCGGAAGGGGCTGCCGGGCAAGGGCTTCATCATGGCCGCGTTCGTGTTCACGATGATGTTCAGCGGCGGCCTGATCCCGACCTATCTGGTGGTGGACCAGCTCGGGTTGCTGAACACCCGCTGGGCCATGATCCTGCCGACCGCCCTGGCGGTCTGGAACGTGATCATCACCCGGACCTACTTCATGGTGACGATCCCGGAGGAACTGGTCGAGGCCGGCAAGGTGGACGGCTGCAGCGACTTCGGCTTCTTCTGGCGCGTCGTGCTGCCGCTGAGCAAGCCGATCATCGCCGTGAATCTGCTGTTCTACGCGGTCGGCCAGTGGAACTCGTTCTTCAACGCGCTCATCTATCTGACCAACGAGCATCTGTTCCCGTTGCAGGTGGTACTGCGGCAGATCCTGATCCAGTCCAAGGTCGACCCGTCGCAGATGCCGGACACGAGCAAGCTGGCGCAGCTGAAGGAGCTGCAGCAGCAGCTGAAGTACTCGCTGATCGTGATCGGCATGATTCCGCCGTTGCTGGTCTACCCCTTCGTCCAGAAGCACTTCGTCAAGGGGGCCATGGTCGGCTCGCTGAAGGGATGAGCGCATGACCACTTCGACAGAGACCCGTCCGGAGGTCCGGACGGGGGCTCACCGCAAGGACCGGACGGGGAAGCCCACAGTCGGGCTGGCGCTGCGGATCCGCCGGAACTGGCAGTTGTACGCGATGCTGGCGCTGCCGCTGATCTGGCTGGCGATCTTCGCCTACTGGCCGATGTACGGCGTCATCATCGCCTTCAAGGACTACAACGTGGTGTCCGGGATCCTGGGCAGCCCATGGGCCGGCCTGAAGTACTTCGAGCGGTTCGTGGAGTCGTACCAGTTCTGGAAGCTGATCAAGAACACGATCTATCTGCACGTCTACGAGCTGGTCGCGACGTTCCCGTTGCCGATCATGCTCGCGCTGTGCCTGAACACCGTGCGGAAGAAGTGGTTCAGCCGGTCGGCGCAGCTGATCACCTACGCGCCGCACTTCATCTCCACGGTGGTCGTGGTCGGTCTGGTCGTCGTACTCACCAACCCGAACACCGGCGTCGCGAACAAGTTCATCGGGCTGTTCGGCTTCGGTCCGGTCGACATGATGGGCGACGCCGGGCTGTTCCGGCACATCTACGTCTGGTCGGGTGCGTGGCAGACGATGGGGTTCGCCGCGATCATCTACCTGGCCGCCCTGACCAGTGTCCCGCCGGAGCTGCACGAGGCGGCGATCGTGGACGGGGCGTCCCGGTTGCGGAGGATGTGGCACATCGACCTGCCGGCGATCGTGCCGGTGGCCGTGATCCTGCTGATCCTGAACATCGGCTCGATCCTGTCGGTCGGGTTCGAGAAGGTGCTGCTGATGCAGAACAACCTGAACCTGGACACCGCCGAGGTGATCGACACGTACGTCTACAAGATCGGCCTGGCGTCGGCGGTCCCGCAGTTCAGCTACGCGACCGCGATCGGGTTGTTCAGATCGGCCATCGGACTGGTGCTGCTGGTACTGGCGAATACGTTCGCCCGGCGGTTCGCCAAGTCAAGCTTGTGGTGATAGGTCAAGCCTGTGGTATTTCGGCGGCCTGGCGGTGCAGTCCGGCCGCCAGGCCTGCCGACAGCAGGAGCGCGCAGGTGCTGGTCATCGCGGCCAGCACCTTCACGCCGTCGAGGCCGGTCGCCGTGCCGGTGCCGAGGATGATCCCGGCGGCCACCGCGAGCACCACCAGCCCGAGCCAGATCGCGAGCGCGGCGCGTTTCTCCTGCTGCGCGATAGCGGCGTACACGACCAGTTGCAGTACGGCGTACGCGGAGCCGGCGACTGCGAACAGCCAGGTGTACGGGCCGAGCGGTGCGTACTTCTCCTTGCCGCCGATGATCGCGACGACGAGATCGGGAAGGATCAGCGTGCCGACGACCGTGCACACACCGAGACCTGCGACAGCCGCGATCGCCTTGCGCAGCCGCAGGGTGTCACCGGGCGACTGTGCGAGTGTCGGGAACACCAGGACGATGACGAACTGCGGGAGGAACAGGCAGGCTTTCGCGATGATCACCCCGGCCGCGTAGTACCCGCTGTCCGTGCCGTCGAGCAGTGCGCGGGCGAACAACACGTCGGCGTTCGCGAGTGCGAAGAACGCCAGCAGCGTGTGCGTGCCGTGCACGGTCTCCCGCAGTACCTGCTTGGTCTGGTCCTTGGTCGCGCCGGTCGATCCACGAAGCGCGATGCGGCCGATCACGACCGGTACGGCGGCGCCGAGCGCGAGACCGATCATCGCCGAGTCGAGTGAAGGACGCACGAGCAGTGCGCCGCCGCCCAGGACGAGGCGGCCGACACCGGTGGCGGTGTAGATCGCGGCCAGCTCGGTCCAGCGTTTGCTGCCCTGGAGGACGCCGAGCTGGGCTCCCATCACCGTCAGGCAGCCGAGCGTCGGGGCGAGCAGCAGGATCGAGACCACCGAATCGATGTGCAGCAGCCACATGAACACCGGTGTGAGCACCAGGCAGACCGCGGTCAGTCCGAGCGCCGCGCGATTGCCCGCCTTCAGCATCGCGTCGGCCAGTGCTCCGGCGCCGGCACCGGAGTGTGTCGCGAGTTGACGGGCGCCGGCCGCCTGCAGACCGAGTGAGGCGACATTGCCGATCAGCAGCAGACCCAGCAACGCCGTGAGGGCGCCGAACTGTTCCGGGACGAGCCGGTGCGTGCCGATGAGCGTGAAACCGTAGGCGGCCACGTTCATGATCGCCATCGCGACGGCGACCACGGTGGCCCGCCGCAGGAACGCCAGGCGCTTGGCCTTCGGTGCATTGGCCGGAGTGGTGCCAGACGTCATGTGTGCTGCCTCGGATCGTGTGAGATTTGCCGGACCTCACGGTACGGCAACGATGCCGCCCAGAAGCCGCCGGATCCGTTAATGTCCGGCCGGTGAGGAGGCTGAAGGCGGGTAGTTCGGAGCAGGTCGTCTGGCGGGCACGGCTCGTCCTGGGATGCCTTGCTCTGATCGCTCTGTGCTTTCAGCATGCGCCCGGCCAGATCGTTCCGGATCGCCGGCTCGAGCTGACGGCCGGGCCGGGTGGGTTCCTGTCGCGCGCGCTGCACCTGTGGGATCCGCACACTGCCTTCGGCCAGCTGCAGAGTGACGCCTACGGCTACCTGTTCCCGATCGGGCCGTTCCACTGGTTGCCGGACACGCTGTCGGTGCCGGACTGGATTACGCAGCGCCTGTGGTGGTCGCTGGTCCTGTGCGTCGCGTTCCTCGGGATCTGGAAGCTGTGCAACGTCCTGCAGTACGGCGTGGCTTGGACACGGCTCGCTGTCGCACTGCTGTACGCCGTGCTGCCACTGGCGTTCGGCGGACTCGCCATCGAGGTGTGGCCGATAGCCATGGCCCCGTGGGTACTGCTGCCACTTGTCTCACCAGGCGCCCGATCCGGCTGGTGGCGGGTCAGCTGGTCGGCCGTGGCGTTCGCACTGATCGGTGGCGCCAACCCGGTGGCGAGCGCCGCGACCCTCGTCGTACCGGCCGTCTGGCTGGTGGCACGCGCGAGGGTGAAGCTGACTGTCGCATGGCTGGGCTTCGTCGTCGCAGTGTCGATCTGGTGGCTGGTCCCGCTGCTGATGTTGCTCCGGTACGGCGTTGCGCCCGAAAGCCCGCGCTGGGTACCGGTCGCTGCTGCGGTGGTCGGTGTACCGCTCGCACTGGCCGCGGCGCACTACCTGCGCCGCCTGACGAACCTCTCCGTTACACGAGGCGTCCACCGCCGCGTCGTACCTGTCCTGGTCACCTGTCTGGCTGTAGCCGCCGCCCTGCCCGTAGTACTCACCCGACCGGACGGGGCGTTCGCTGCGATCTCGCGGCACTGGGAGGACGCGGCCAACTGGTTGGACGAGCAGACCGCGTCTGGCAGCGTGCTGGTCCTGTCCGGCTCCAGCGAACCGCTCGCCGCCCTGGTGAACCGCCCACTGGCCGCGCTCACCAATGACATGCGCAGCCGTATCGACTCAGGCGTCGGTGACCCGGCGCTGCGCCAGGAGCTGACCCGCGACGGCATCCGGTACGTCGTCGTACGCAACGACGTACCGGAAGGCACGCCGTCGCTGGCGATCCACGAGAGCTTGGCCGACTCCGGTGTGCGACGGGTGACGTACTTCGGACCGCCTGGGCAGGGCCGCCTGCCGTACCCGAGCGTGGAGATCTACGACGTCGGAGCGACCACACCGGGCCGGCTCATCCCACGGTCCCGGCTCGTAGCGGTCGGCGGCACCGCTGACGACGTACCGACTGTGGTGACCGCGCTCGGTGGCCAGGGGGCTGCGGTACTGCGGGCAGACGCCAACGGCAAGCTGGACGACCTGCCGCTGATCGCTACCGACAGCCAGCCGTCTGATGAGCAGCCGAGTGCAGTGGTACTGCGGAACGCGCAGGTCGGCCGGTCAGCCTGTCTGCACGTTGGTACGCAGGCACTGTGCAACCAGGACCAGGCGAAGGACTCCGCCGAGCCGAACGGCCTGTCCCGCAGCGTGCAGCTCCCGCAGGCCGCGACGTATCAGCTACGCGGCACGGCGCTGCCGCGGGACGGCGAGGCGCTCGAACAGCTGCTGTCGGTGCCGGGAGCGATCACTGCCACGGCGTCGTCCCGAGCGGTCGCCGCGCCGGAGGGACGGCCGGACGCTGCGGTCGACCGCGATCTCGGCACCGGCTGGCTGGCCGCGCCGGACGACCCGGCGCCGAGCCTGACGCTGAAGTTGCCGGTAGCAAGGGACGTGCAGGGTTTGCGGTTCCAGGCGTACCTCAACGGTTCGAGGCCTGCCGAGGTCGTGCTGCACTTCGACGGCGGCGCGTCGCTTCCCGCCACAGTCGACGCCGGCGGGTACGTCCGGTTCGCGACGAGGCACGTGCGGACCGTCAGGATCGACTTCACCGCGACGAAGCCGCTGCAGGACGCGCGGACCAGCCCGGTCGGCGTCACCGAGGTCCAGGTGCTGGGTGCGGACGAGCTGCGTAAGGCGGTCACTCCGCAGCGGCGCGTTCCGGCATACTGCGGCAACGGACCGACGGTCCGCGTCGACGGCGTACCGGCGCGGACGCAGGTCGCGGCGACCATGCGGGACCTGCTGCAGCGGCGACAGGTGGCGTTCAGCCTGTGCGGCCAGATGTCGACCCTCCCACTGCGGTCCGGCCTCCACCGCGTGGAGGTGCAGGCGAACGGTGGCCTGGTGCCGATCGAGACCACGCTGACGAAGGCAGGCTTCGGGGATGTGTCCCAGACGCCGGTGCAGGGTGTGGATGTCTGGCGTCCGAACCCGACCGAGCTGACAGTCGAGGTACCGGGCGCGGACGAGCAGTCCGTGCTGGCTGTCGCGCAGAACTACAACGAGGGCTGGGAGGCGTACGACGGCAGCGGCCAGAAGCTCACGCCGATTCGGATCGGCGGCTGGCAGCAGGGCTGGGTACTGCCGGCCGGACCGGAGCAGGTGGTCACGGCAAGCTTCATGCCGGACAGGGCCTACCGCGCCGGGCTGCTGCTCGGACTGGTTGCCTTGCTCTCGGTCTTGGCCACGGCTGCGTTCTTCATGACAGGCCGTTCGAGCAGGCGGTAGCTGACTGCGGCCAGGACGACTGAGGCCAGCAGAGTCACGGGCAGTTGTACGGCGAACGGACCGTCGAGCAGGCCGTCGATCAGGCCTAGTACGACGAACTGGTACGCCACGACGCCGTACGAGAGCTGTGCTGCGAGCCGTGCCTGTCGACTTCCCAATACGCGGACAGTCTTGGCCGTGGGGGTGAGGACCGGGAAGAGCACGCAGGCGACGACGACTGTGTAGAGCAGGGTCTTGATGAGCGCCTGCGCCGGTGTAGGGGTCGCGTGGTCGTACGGTCCCGCGATTGGGGTCGCGGTGATCAGCAGGAGTGCTGCGGCGATTCCCCAGAGTGTGCCGGGGACTCTGGTCAGCGTGTCGAGTGTTGACGGGCCGAGCCGACCTGTGGCGCGGGCGACCTGCCAGAGCGCCATGCCCATGCCGACGGCGAACCAGCCGAGGTACCCGGGCAGCCAGAGCCCTGCCCCGGGATGACCGGTTGCTACGACCGCGGCCATCCACACCGGTCCTACTGCGGTCAGGGCGAGCAGCACAAGGAGCCGCCACCGGACACTGCGGCGGGTGGGACGCTCGTATCCGGTCAGCAGCCGCCCCAGACCGGGCAGGAGCAGGTAGAACGGCAGCGGCGTCAGGACCGCCCAGCGGAGGTAGGTGGTCGCCGGGTGCGGCACGAGGACGATCGACAGCACGACGGCGACCAGTAGCGCGGGGAGGATGCGTAGTGCGCGGCTGCGCAGGTACGGGAGGGTGAGTGGGGGCAGGGTGCCGGAGAACCACGCCAGTACGTGCGGCCGGTAGAGCAGGAACCCGGACACCGCACAGAAGATCGCCCAGCCGACGTCCAGCCGGGACACGACCCCGGCGAACGGCGCATGCGTGTGCAGGCCGACCTGTGACACCACGACCGCGAGTGCGGCAATCACTCGCAGTCCGTCCACTGCGGGGAATCGGGTCATACGAGCTGTCCTTTGTGGGCGGTCCAGATGGCTGTGCCGGGAACGAGAGGTCCGCGCTCGGGTCCCCAGCCGCCCCAGACGAGGTGGTGCCCGGCCGGCCATTCCGGTTCGAGCAGGTCGTCGACCACGAAGCCGGCGCCGGTGAGCTCGCGGATCCAGTCGCCGGTCGTGCGGTGGTGCTCGGCGTACACCGGCGTACCGGACGCGTCGACCTCGACGTACGGCGTCCGGTCGAAGTAGGAGTGGGTGATCCGCAGACCTGCGGCCGACGGGTCGTCGGGCATCGTCCAGCGGAACGGGTGGGTCACCGAGAACACGAGAAGGCCACCTGGCTTCAGAACACGGGCTATCTCGCGGAACGCCGTACCGACGTCGGCCACGAACGGGAGCGCGCCGAAGGCGGAGCAGGCGATGTCGAACGTGCTGTCGCGGTAGGGGAGTGCGACAGCGTCAGCGGCCACGGTGCGGACCGCCGTGCCGGTGCGTACGTCGAGCTGGTGAGCGATCCGGAGCTGCTCGAGCGAGATGTCGAAGGCAACCACGTCAGCGCCCTGTCCCACGAGCCAGCGTGAACACTGAGCCGCGCCGCAGCCGACCTCGAGGATCCGCTTGCCACGGACCGGCCCGAGCAGCTGGGCCGCCTCCTCGTCGACGCCCTCCGGACACCAGACGAACCGGTCGTCCCCGAGGAACGCACCGTGCTCGGCCAGGTACTCCGCAGCGGCCCCGTCCCAGTACGTCCGGCTGGCACGTGACGTCTGAGCTTCCGTCAGCTCAACCCTCCGCGGCTCCACCACCGGGTCAGCCTAGGGGACCCCGGAGTCTGCAGCCTCCGAGGTCCTGGGTCAGTCGTCCAGCTTGGTGTCGGCGTATACGGTCATGGCGTCGCGCAGGTACTCGACCAGTGTGTCGTCGCCGCGGCCGATGTTCTGCCGGAACCGCTCGTCGTCGACGTACATCTGCCCGAGTCCCTTGTACGCCTCACGTGTCGGCGTCCAGAACAGACAGGTGACCTCGTAGTGCAGCTGGATCAGCTCCTGCACACTCAGCTCGGTCACTGCGACCCCTTCCGCCTTCAGCGCGACCAGCCCCTCATGCACCTGCGTCTGGCCGACCCGGGCCTTCTCGGCGTCCGCCTCGGTCCAGCTGCGCATCCGCTGGTAGCTCGCGTCCACCGCTTCGTCGCCCCAGCGCTCGCGCGCCTCGGCCTCGTACGGGTCGCGCTCGAATCCTTCGAAGACCTTCTCCGGTGACATCTCTCCTCCTCTCTTCAGGTTGTCGATGGTGGTGTCGACGGTCTGGACCAGTCGGCCCAGGCGCAGCTGCTCCTTGACCAGCCACTCCTTGTGCTTGGCCAGCACCTCGATCACGTCCTGCTCGTCCCTCTGCTCGTCCCTGTGCGCGATCACCTCGCCCACCACCTCCAGGCTCAGCCTGAGGTCCCGGAGCAGCAGGATCTGCTGCAACCGCAGCAGCTGCTCCTGCTCGTAGTACCGCCGGCCGTTGGGTGCGACCCGGGCCGGCACCAGCAGGCCGATGGAGTGGTAGTGCCGGAGCGTGCGCGAGGTGACGCCGGAGGACCGGGCCACCTGTGCGATCGACCACGCCATCGAACTGCTCCTTTCCGTCGACATCCTTGACGTTAAATGTTGCCGCTACGTCAACTTCAAACCGATTTGTCGAGGCGATGCGGCAGGATGCGACGCATGAGTGATTTCGCGGCCAGTGCCGTCCCGCTGAGTGGTGGGTACGGCGGGCAGACGTTCGCGGTGAGCGCCGGCGACGAGGACGCGGTCATCAAGTTCTACGCGCGGGACCCGGAACGGGCCGCCGTCGACGCCTCGCTGCTCGAGCTGGTGCACGGACTGCTGCCGGTGCCGCGGGTGCTGGATCTCAAGCGCGACGGGTCCTTCGAGGATCCGCCGTACCTGCTGACCGAGCGGCTGCCGGGGATCAACCTGCAGGTCTTCCTCGAGTCGGCGACGGACGAGCAGCGGCGACGGGTCGGGACGCAGCTGGGGGAGCTGCTGGCGCGATTGAGCGGGATGCCGTTCCTCAAGTCCGGGATGTTCCGGGGCAGTGAGCTGACGGTCGAGCCGTTCGGGTTCGGCGACCTGGCGGAGTACGTCGCGGGGCTCCGGCTCGGGTTCGACGACCGGCAGCGGGAGGGCTTCGCCGCGGTGGTCGACGAGGCGGAGGACGTTCTGGCCGACGGCGTACACCGGGTCTGCCTCGTGCACAGCGACTTCAACCCGAAGAACCTGCTGGTCGACCCGGAGACCGCGCGGATCACCGGCCTGATCGACTGGGAGTTCGCCCACGCGGGTTCGCCGTACGCCGATCTGGGCAACCTGCTCCGCTTCTCGGAGGATCCGGTCCTGGCTGGGCCGGTGCTGGCGGCGCTGCGGGAGATGGAGCTGGGGGAGCGGCTCGTGGACCTCGGCCGGGCGGCCGATCTGTGGGCGCTGCTGGACCTCGCGGAGCGGGCCGCCGAGCACGAGATCGCGGCCGCCGCGCACCGTCTGGTCTCCCGAATGGCGGACACGGGCACGCTCGCCGGGGGCCGCCCGGTGCTGGACGTCGTACATTGAGATCAATGGCATGTCGGGAGATCTCGGCGGGCGGCCGGTAGGCACCGGGCGCCCCAGGTTGTGCTGTCTTCGTCAAGACCGGTATTCTGTGAGATGCGCTATGGGCCCGCGCGACCTCGGACGGAGCAGGCTCGTGCTCGCAGCAGTCGGTGGTGAATCTGTGCTCTTCAGGCAATCCAGCGGTTTGATGCGATCCAACGGTTCATGACGCGACCGCACAACACCACCAGTCCACGGAGCAACCCACCACATGACGGCCAGCATCGAGGCACCTCTCGACCCCGCAGTACGCACCACCCCGCAGGTAGCGGTCAATGACATCGGGTCGGAGGAAGACTTCCTCGCGGCGATCGATCAGACCATCAAGTACTTCAACGACGGCGACATCGTCGAGGGCACCATCGTCAAGGTCGACCGGGACGAGGTTCTCCTCGACATCGGTTACAAGACCGAAGGCGTGATTCCCTCCCGCGAGCTGTCGATCAAGCACGACGTCGACCCGAACGAGGTCGTCAACGTCGGCGATCACGTCGAGGCCCTGGTTCTCCAGAAGGAGGACAAGGAAGGCCGCCTGATCCTCTCGAAGAAGCGCGCCCAGTACGAGAAGGCCTGGGGCACGATCGAGAAGATCAAGGAAGAGGACGGCGTCGTCACCGGCACCGTCATCGAGGTCGTCAAGGGTGGCCTCATCCTGGACATCGGCCTGCGCGGCTTCCTGCCCGCCTCGCTCGTCGAGATGCGCCGGGTCCGCGACCTCCAGCCGTACGTCGGCCAGGAGATCGAGGCCAAGATCATCGAGCTGGACAAGAACCGCAACAACGTGGTCCTGTCCCGCCGGGCGTGGCTGGAGCAGACGCAGTCCGAGGTGCGGATGAACTTCCTCACCCAGCTGCAGAAGGGCCAGATCCGCAAGGGTGTCGTCTCCTCGATCGTCAACTTCGGTGCGTTCGTGGACCTCGGCGGCGTCGACGGTCTGGTGCACGTCTCGGAGCTGTCCTGGAAGCACATCGACCACCCGACCGAGGTCGTCGAGGTCGGCCAGGAGGTCACCGTCGAGGTGCTGGACGTCGACATGGACCGCGAGCGCGTCTCGCTGTCGCTGAAGGCGACCCAGGAAGACCCGTGGCAGCAGTTCGCCCGGACCCACCAGATGGGCCAGATCGTGCCCGGCAAGGTCACCAAGCTGGTTCCGTTCGGTGCGTTCGTCCGCGTGGAGGAGGGCATCGAGGGTCTGGTGCACATCTCCGAGCTGGCCGAGCGGCACGTCGAGATCCCGGAGCAGGTCGTCCAGGTCAACGACGACGTCATGGTCAAGATCATCGACATCGACCTGGAGCGGCGCCGGATCTCGCTGTCGCTCAAGCAGGCCAACGAGGGTGTGGACCCGGTCTCGGACGACTTCGACCCGACGCTCTACGGCATGACGGCGACGTACGACGACCAGGGCAACTACATCTACCCGGAGGGCTTCGACCCGGAGACGGGCGAGTGGCTCGAGGGCTTCGACGCTCAGCGCGAGGAGTGGGAGCGGCAGTACGCCGAGGCCCACACGCGCTGGGAGGCTCACAAGAAGCAGATCGAGGACGCCAAGACGGCGGACGTCGAGGCCGGCGAGGCGTCGACGTACTCCTCGGCCTCCGGCGGCTCCACCCCGAAGGACGACGCTCCCGTCGAGGGCGCGCTCGCTTCCGACGAGGCACTGCAGGCGCTTCGCGAGAAGCTGACCGGCCAGGGCTGATCCACCCGTCGAAACCCCCGCATCCGAAAGGTGCGGGGGTTTCGCACGTCCCGATCACCTCGTCTTTGAGAAGCCACCAACCATTGTCGGAGCCGATTTCTGGTTGGTGGGTTCTCAAAGTACGCAGGAGCAGGCCCGGTAGGCTGCGACGGTGCTGAGAGTGGGACTGACTGGCGGCATCGGTGCCGGCAAGAGCGCGGTGTCGTCGCGGCTGGCTGCGCGGGGCGCCGTCGTGATCGACTCCGATGTGCTCGCGCGGGAGGTGGTCGCGCGCGGGACCGACGGTCTCGCGGAGGTGGTCGCGGCGTTCGGTCCCGGCGTACTGACGGCTGACGGTGATCTCGACCGGCCGGCGCTCGGGAAGATCGTGTTCGGCGACGAGACCGCCCGGCGCAGGCTGGAGGCGATCATCCATCCCCGGGTCCGGGCGCGAGCGGCCGAGATCGAGGCCGGCGCGGCGGCGGACGCGATCGTGGTGCACGACATCCCGCTGCTGGTCGAGACCGGTCAGGCGGACCGGTTCGACCTGGTGCTGGTGGTCGACGTGCCGGTCGAGGTCCAGGTGCAGCGGCTGACCGAGCAGCGCGGAATGACCGACGAGGAAGCGAAGCAGCGGATCGCCAGCCAGGCGTCCCGGGACGACCGGCTCGCGGCCGCGGATGTCGTCGTTGACAACTCAGGCAGCCTGGACGACCTGGATCGCCGCCTCGATCAGGTGTGGGAACAACTCGCAGGGCACGGTCCGGACACGAAAAGGTGACCCTTGCGCGGGAAATGATGCATCCGGGACCGCCTGTACGAGAATCTGTCCCGGTTCGGCCCCAGGTGTGTGTCAAGGCCGGACACGGTCGGCGCGCCCCGTGCCGGTCCAAACGTCCGACGTTGGGAGGTTGGCGTGGTTTGTCCGCGCTGCAGCTCTGACGTCCCCGAGGTGTCGCATTTCTGCCATCACTGTGGCAACGACATGCGTACCGGGGACTCCGAGCGGAAGAACGCGTACGCCGCCAGGCCCGACGAGGCCGTGGCCTCGTTCAAACTGGTCTCGACGATCATGCCGCAGGGGTCCGGCAAACAGCCGTACACCTACAAGGTCGCGCTCGGCATCGCCCTGCTGCTGACCGTGCTGACGGCCGCCCTCGGCGCGCTGCCGGTGGCGATCATGATCGCGGCCTTCGCGATCCCGATCGTCTACATCATCTACTTGTACGACGTGAACCTCTGGGAGGACGAGCCGATCCCGGTGGTCGCCGCGGCCTTCGTGCTGACCGGCGTACTCGCGGCGCTCTTCACCTGGATCTGGTCGGACAAGGTCGGGCTGTCGATCGGCACGATCGGCGAGGACCGCTCCGGACCGTCCTTGCGGGACCTGCTGATCGTGCTCCTCCTGGTGCCGGTCGTGTCGGAACTGATCCGGCAGATCGGCCCGCTCTACCTCGCGTCCCGGCCGCGGTACGACGACCTCATGGACGGCTTCACCTTCGGTGTGGTGGCCGGTGTCGGCTACGCGTGCTTCGAGACGCTGGTACTGCACTGGGGCTGGATCAGCGGCGGCTTCGCCGGTCCGGGCAGCAGTGCCGGGACCTGGATCTCGATCGTCGTGCTGCACGGCTTCATCAAGCCGCTGGTGTACGGCTCGGCGACCGGCATCGCGGGCGCGGAGTTCTCCGGCCTCGGCGAGAAGTACGACGGTTTCACGCCGCGCTGGGTCGGCGGCCTGCTGCAGGCGATGGTGGTGAACGCGCTGTTCCAGGGCGGTATCTACCTGCTCGGCTTCGTCGGCGGTCGCGGCTCGACGATCGGCGCGATCCTCGGCGTCGTCTGGGGCCTGTTGCTGCTCGGCGCGCTGATCATCCGGGTCCGGACCGTGCTCCACAAGGGCCTCCTGGAGGCTGCGCTGGAGTCCGCCGCCCGTGGTGGTTCCAACCACGCGTCCGGCGACCTGGCGTTCTGCTCGCGCTGCGAGATGCCGCTGCTTCCGCACTCTGACTTCTGCTCGGCCTGTGGCAACTCGGTGCGATCCGTACCGAAGTCCGCGCGCGGTGTGACAGCAGCGACGGGCGCCAGTGGCTACGAAGCGACGACCGGGGAGACGCAGGCATGAGCAACCAGCAGCCGCCGTACGGTGGTCAGGGCGGTCAAGGCGGACAGCCGCCGTACGGCGGGCAGCCGGGGCAGCAGCCTGGCTACGGGCAGCAGCCTGGGTACGGGCAGCCGCAGCAGCCTGGGTATGGCCAGCAACCGCCGTACCCGCAGCAGGGGCAACCGCAGACGTTCCCTGGCCAGCAGCCTCCGCAGGGTTATCCCGGTCAGCAGCCTCCGCAGGGTTATCCCGGTCAGCAGCCTCCGCAGGGTTATCCCGGTCAGCAGCCGCAGCAGGGCTACCCGGGGCAGCAGCAGGGGTATCCCGGCCAGCAGCAGGGCTTCCCCGGTCAGCAGCCCCAGTACGGCGGCCAGCAGTGGAACCAGCCGCCGCGTAGTGGCGGTGGCGGCAGCGGCAAGACCCTGCTGATCGCCGGCGGTGCGTTCGCGGTCGTGGCGATCATCGGCGTCGTACTCGCCCTGGTCTTCAAGGGTGGCAACGACCAGGCCGACCCGACGCCGGTGCCGACGTCCGCGCCGACCTCGCAGCCGACCGGCGAACCCACGGGCGAGCCCACCGGTCAGCCGACCGAAGAGCCCACCGGCTCGCCGACCACGGAGCCAACCACGGAGCCGAACGGCGGCGACGAGGGTATCGAGGTCGCCGAGGGCGTCTACGTCAAGCCGCAGACGGGGTACATCCGCAAGAGCGTCGACGGGTTCAAGGGCGTCGTCCTGGTCAAGCAGGGCGAGGGTGTCTTCATGGTGCAGGCCGCGAAGGTGACTGGTACCAGCGCAGCGCAGCTGCTCCCGCAGGTGCTCAAGACCGACACCAAGGGCCTGTCCGGGCTCAAGACCAACGAGGTCAAGACGACGACACCGGGTCCGGACGACAAGACCCCGGTCAAGCTCCTGCTCAGCCAGTCGTACTCCGGCGTGCAGAGCAGCCAGAGCGGCAGCCTCTCGGTCGTCGGGTTCGTCGCCGTGATCGAGCGCGAGGACGGGGTGTTCACCGTGGCCAGGGCGTACGGGCGCAAAGACAAGCTCTCGACGCTCGACCCGGACTCCACGGCCATGCTGAAGTCGGTGCTGCAGAGTCAGTGAGCGGAAAGCGAGACAAGGGGACCGGCGGTAATCCCTGGGTCAACCAGACCGGACCGGACCCTGACGACACCGACGAGCCGGAGGACCAGCTCCCGCCGTCGCCGTGGAACCTCGAGGTGGCGCCGGCGCCGTCCCCGTGGGCGGATAGCGGCGCGCCCGGACCGGGTCCTGGACCCGGCCCGGGGCCTGGTGCCGACTCTGGTTCTGGCTCTGGTCCGGGTGCCGGCTCCGGTCCGGCGACGCAGACCTCGTCGGCGTGGGGCGACAAGGTCGGCCCGCCCTCGTTGCGCCGCCCGGCGCCGGAGAAGACGAAGCGCTTCTCGGTGCCGCCGCTGCTGATTCCGATCGGCGCCGGCCTGCTCGTGGTCGCGCTGGTCGCGATCGTGCTGGTGGCACTGTCCGGCGGTGACAAGGGCGGGGACAAGAAGGCCGACCCGGGTCAGTCGCCGAGCCCGTCGACCGGTACGCCGACCGCGCCGCAGTCGTCGTACCAGCCGCCGCCGAACGCACTCCCGGTCGGGTTCGGCGTCTCGCTCGTCCCGGTCCAGGGCTGGGCCGTGGTCACCTGGGAGAAGCTCGGCAAGCAGGTCGCGATCTACCCGCCGGGCATTACGCCCAGCCCGAACGCCGAGGGGAGGGCGTTCTTCTGGGTCCGGCAGAAGCAGAACGTGACGGCGAACGCCTACCTGCTCGGGATCGTCGAGGGCGAGACCGAGAACGAGGTCGCGCAGCTCGGCAACGTGCGGAACCTGCCGTGCCCGAAGGACGTCTTGGTGGAGTGCGTCGCGATCGACTACACCTCCACGGCCAAGCTGAACGGCGAGGACGTGCGGGTCAAGGGCTCCGTCGAGGTGTACCGGCGCAAGGACAACGTGGTCACCGCGCTGGACTTCCGGACCCGGGTCGACTTCGCCCCGAAGGCCGAGGCCGACGCCGCGATCATGAAGAAGTCCGTGATCGACAGTCTGTGACGGATCCCCAGAACTACCGCGAGGAACAAGTATGAGTCAGCAGTACGGTCCACCGCCGGGCCCGCCGCCGGCACCCGCCCCCGGCGGTTGGGGCACCGGGCCGCAGGGTGGCGGCTGGGGTCCGGGGCCGGGCCGGCCGAGCCATCCGGCGAAGCCGAACCGGACGCCGTGGATCATCATGGCCGGCGCGATCGTGGCGGTGCTGCTGGTCGCTGTCGGCGTCGTACTGATGGTGAACGGCAAGGGCGACAAGCCGGCCACGCAGTCGACGCCGGAGCCGCCGGACCGCACCATGTACACGCCGTCGCCCACGCCGACCCCGAACGACTCCAAGGGGCCGAACGACGTCGGCATCGAGGTCGGCTGGGGCATCTGGTTCACGCCGTCCAAGGGCTGGCTGCCGGACTGGGACAAGTCGCGGAGCGGGAAGAACTACATCCTGCAGCAGTTCAACGCCCGCGGGCTGATCGACGGGTACTACTGGGTCCGTCAGACCGAGTTGTACGACGCGAAGGGCTTCGCCGAGCATCTCGTCGACGTCGAGTCGAACGGTATGGAGGGCGTCCGGATCGGCAAGGGCACCGCCTGCAAGCCGGCGAACCCGAACATCAAGTCCTGCTACGCCGTGTCGTACACCGGCGCCTGGGTCGCCAAGAACGGCCGGAAGGTCGCGATGCAGGGCTTCGTCACGGCGTACCAGGACCAGTTCGACCGCACCACCGCCACCGACGCGGCCCTCGAGACCCGCGTCTACGCGCGCCGCGTGAACGAGCTGATCTACATGAACAACAGCGTGGTCAAGAGCTTCTGACCAGCGGTTTTTAGAAACTGTCGGCGGCGGGCCGTACGGTGGAGGGCATGAGACAGGTCTCGGATCTCCAGCGTATGGTCGCCCCGCTGAAGGTGACGTCGGACTTCGAGCCGGCGGGCGACCAGCCGGCCGCGATCGCGGACCTCGAGCGGCGCATCAACGCCGGCGAGCAGGACGTCGTACTGCTGGGCGCGACCGGCACGGGTAAAACCGCGACCGTCGCCTGGCTGGCCGAGCGGGTGCAGCGCCCGATGCTGATCCTGCAGCCGAACAAGACGCTCGCCGCCCAGTTCGCGAACGAACTGCGGCAGTTCTTCCCGCACAACGCCGTCGAGTACTTCGTGTCGTACTACGACTACTACCAGCCCGAGGCGTATGTCCCGCAGACGGACACCTACATCGAGAAGGACTCCTCGATCAACGAGGAGGTCGAGCGGCTGCGGCACTCGGCGACCTGGTCGCTGCTCACCCGCCGCGACGTGATCGTGGTCGCGACCGTCTCCTGTATCTACGGCCTGGGCTCCGCCGACGAGTACCTGAACCGCATGATCCATGTGAAGGTCGGCACCGAGATGGACCGCGACGGCCTGCTCCGCAAGCTGGTCGGCGTGCAGTACGCGCGCAACGACCTGGCCGGGACCCGCGGCACGTTCCGGGTCCGCGGCGACACCCTCGAGGTGTTCCCGGTGTACCAGGAGCTCGCCGTCCGGGTGGAGTTCTTCGGCGACGAGATCGAGCGCGTGATGACGCTGCACCCGCTGACCGGTGAGGTGATCAGCGAGGAGGACGAGGTCTACATCGGCGCTGCCACGCACTACGTGACCGCGCCGGAGCGGATGGAGCGCGCGATCACCTCGATCGAGGCCGAGTTGGCGGAGCGGTTGGCGGAGCTCGAGCGCGGCGGGCAGTTGCTGGAGGCGCAGCGGCTCCGGATGCGTACGACGTACGACATCGAGATGATGCGGCAGATCGGGACCTGTTCCGGGATCGAGAACTACTCGCGGCACACCGACGGGCGCGAGCCCGGTACGGCGCCGCACTGTCTGCTGGACTACTTCCCCGAGGACTTCGTGCTGGTCATCGACGAGTCGCACGTCACAGTCCCGCAGATCGGCGGGATGTACGAGGGGGACATGTCCCGGAAGCGGACCCTGGTCGAGCACGGTTTCCGGCTGCCGTCGGCGATGGACAACCGGCCGCTGCGCTGGGAGGAGTTCCTGGAGCGGATCGGCCAGACCGTGTACCTGTCCGCGACCCCGGGGCAGTACGAGCAGGACAAGTCCGACGGGTACGTCGAGCAGCTCATCCGGCCGACCGGTCTGGTCGACCCCGAGGTGATCGTGAAGCCGACCAAGGGCCAGATCGACGACCTGATCCACGAGATCCGGCTCCGGGTCGAGCGCAACGAGCGGGTCCTGGTCACGACGCTGACCAAAAAGATGTCCGAGGACCTGACCGACTACCTGCTCGAGATGGGGATCCGGACCAGGTACCTGCACAGCGAGGTCGACACGCTCCGCCGGGTCGAGCTGCTGCGCGAACTGCGGATGGGGGAGTACGACGTTCTCGTCGGTATCAACCTGCTCCGCGAGGGCCTGGACCTGCCCGAGGTGTCGCTGGTCGCGATCCTGGACGCCGACAAGGAAGGCTTCCTGCGGTCGGGCCGTTCGCTGATCCAGACGATCGGCCGCGCCGCGCGGAACGTGTCCGGCCAGGTGTTCATGTACGCCGACAAGATCACCCCGTCGATGGAGCAGGCGATCGACGAGACGAACCGGCGGCGCGCGAAGCAGATCGCCTACAACGAGGAGAAGGGCGTCGACCCGCAGCCGCTGCGGAAGAGGATCGCCGACATCACCGACATGCTGGCCCGCGAGGACGCGGACACCGCCGAACTGCTCGGCTCCGGCCGCACCCAGTCGCGCGGCAAGGCGCCGGTTCCGGGCGGAGGCAAGGGCCGTGCTGGTGACAGGGCCGGCGAGAAGGCGAAGGAACTGGCCGGCGGGCTCCCGTCGTCCGACCTGGCCGACCTGATCCAGCAGCTGACCGACCAGATGCACAACGCCGCCGCCGAACTCCAGTTCGAGATCGCCGCCCGCTACCGCGACGAGATCTCCGAACTCAAAAAAGAACTCCGCCAAATGACCAACGCCGGCGCCCAGTAGCCAAACCCCCACCACCCGCCCGGGCCCGCTCCTGTCTCCCGTCCCCACCGCACGCACGCACCGCACGCACCGCACCAGCGCACGCAGCGCACCAGCGCACGCGCCGCACGCAGCGCACCAGCGCACGCACCAGCGCACGCACCAGCGCACCCCGAATACATCGCCCGGTCCGTGCGGGCGGCCGGGCGCGATGAGGCGCCTCCGCACACGAGGGGATATCCGGCTCTTCTGACTGATCCGTGGGTCAGTTTCGGCCGGGGAGGGGTGGGCGGTAGCCGCCGAGGGTGAGCATGGCCAGGGCGATGAGGGCG
>NZ_JBSGTS010000013.1:0-206818 GCF_053607525.1 Kribbella sp. NPDC055110 | reverse complement strand
GAACCCGTACTCCCACTCCACCGGAAACCGAGGACGACCACCCATCACAACACCCCTTCAACCAGAAGGCGTTGCAATCACCCCTTGAGCCCGCCTGGGTTCTCCGTTGGTGTTAGAGGGGAGAACCCACAACACCAGGGGATATCCGGTCTTCTGTCGGATGGGTGGGTGCGTGGTGTGGGCCGGCTGGCGGGTTATGTGTGCGATGGCCGGGAGTAGCAAGCCGGCGGTGACATAACCCGCCAGTGGCGACCCGCCGACGGGTTGGCATCAGGCTGGCATGAGGTTGCAGCACCGGGTGGCCGGGGATCGGGTTGGTGCCGGGACGGGTGCTCGCGGCGGGACGGGTGCTTGCGGCGGGACGGGTGCTTGCGGCGGGGTGGTGTGCACGCTCGACAGGTAGTGCACCGGCGAGACGGTGTACGCGCGGGCGCGTTTACGCTCAGGTGCACTACCCGGCCACTGGACATGTCCTGTCGAGCGTGCACATCACATCGAGCCTGGCACCGTCCTGGGACCCGTCGTCCACCCACGCATCAGTCACAAGAGCCGGATATCCCCTGGTGTTGTGGGTTCTCCCCTCTAGTACCAACGGAGAAGGCACAACACCGACGGATATCCCCTCGTGTGCGGGGCCCCGTCACGAGGGGGCGCCGGGCGTGCTTCGTCTGCCGTGAAGTACAGGTACGCCGGCGAGAGAGCCTCGCCGGCGTACTTGGGGTTCGTCAGAGCTTCAGGGCGGAGGCGACCACGTCTGCGAGGGCGTGGGCGATCTCGTCGGCCGTGTCGGAGGACTCGGCTTCGACCATGACGCGGACGAGGGGCTCGGTGCCCGACGGCCGGAGCAGGACGCGGCCGGTGTCGCCGAGGCGGGTGGTGGCTTCGGCGACTGCGGACTGGACCGCGGGGTCGCTGCCCGCGCGGGACTTGTCCACGTTCTTCACGTTGACCAGGACCTGCGGGAGGCGGGTCATCGCACCGGCCAGATCGGCCAGGCTCTTGCCCGTCTGGGCCAACCGGGCGAGCAGCATGACCGCGGTCAGCGTGCCGTCGCCGGTGGTCGCGTGGTCGGACAGGATCACGTGCCCGGACTGCTCACCGCCGAGCTTGTGGCCGCCGGCCTTCATCGCCTCGAGCACGTACCGGTCGCCGACCTTGGTCTGCTCGACCGCGATCCGCTCCCGGACCATCGCCTGGACGAAGCCCAGGTTGCTCATCACGGTAGCGACCACGGTGTCGTTCGACAGCCGGCCGCTGTCCCGCATCGACAGCGCCAGGATCGCGAGGATCTGGTCGCCGTCGACGAGCTCGCCGTTCGCGTCCACCGCCAGGCAGCGGTCCGCGTCACCGTCGAGCGCGATGCCGACATCGGCACGGTGCCCGACCACCTCGCGCTGCAGGCCGTCCATGTGCGTGGACCCGCAGTTCAGGTTGATGTTCAGGCCGTCCGGGGCGGCGGCGACCGTGATCACCTCGGCGCCGAGCCGGCGCAGTGCCTCCGGCGCGGTCTGCGAGGCGGCGCCGTTGGCGCAGTCGATCACGACCTTGAGACCGTCGAACCGGTTCGGGGCCGAGCGGGCGAGGTGCGCGACGTACGTCTCGAAGCCCTGCCCGTCGTCCATCACGCGGCCCACGGCGGCACCCGTCGGGCGCTGCCACTCCTCGTTCATCCGGGCCTCGATGGCGTCCTCGATCACGTCGTCGAGCTTGATCCCGCCGCGGGCCAGGAACTTGATGCCGTTGTCCGGCATCGGGTTGTGGCTGGCGGACAGCATCACGCCGAGATCGGCGCCGGTCGAACCGGTCAGGTGTGCCACGGCCGGGGTCGGCAGTACGCCGAGCCGGACCACGTCGACGCCGGCGCTGGCCAGACCGGCCACCACGGCGGCTTCCAGGAACTCACCACTGGCACGCGGATCCCGGCCCACAACGGCGCGTGGCCGGTGCCCTTCGAAGGCACCGGCCTCGCCGAGTACGTGAGCTGCCGCGACCGAAAGGTCGAGCGCCAGCTCCGCGGTCAGGTCCACGTTCGCCAGGCCACGGACTCCGTCCGTGCCGAACAAACGCCCCATCAGGTGATCAGCGCTTGCTGTACTGAGGAGCCTTACGGGCCTTCTTGAGTCCGGCCTTCTTACGCTCCTTGATCCGCGCGTCGCGGGTGAGCAGGCCGGCCTTCTTCAGACCCGGCCGGTTCGCCTCCTCGTCGGCGGCGTTCAGGCACCGGGCGACACCCAGCTGCAGCGCACCGGCCTGGCCGGTGATACCGCCGCCGTTGATCCGGGCGATCACGTCGTACGAGCCCTCGAGGCCCGCGACGACGAACGGCTCGTTCACGTGCTGCTGGTGGACCTTGTTCGGGAAGTAGACGTCGAGGTTCTTCCCGTTGATCTTCCACTTGCCGGTGCCCGGGACGATCCGGACGCGGGCGACGGCCTCCTTGCGGCGGCCGGTGGCGCCGGCCGGGTTGATGACCGCGACCCGACCCGTCTCGGCGCGCTGCTCCGGAGCCGGGTTCGTCTCGGAGGTGTAGGCGACCGGGCCCTCGGTGTCGATGGGGACCTCGGTGTCGAGTTCTTCGGTCTCGGTGGTGATGTCGCTCACGCTGTGAATCCTCGTTTACCTGGTTCGTCGATCGCTCTACTGGGCGATCTGGGTGATCTCGAACGGCTTCGGCTGCTGCGCCGTGTGCGGGTGCTCCGGACCGGCGTACACCTTCAGCTTGGTCAGCAGCTTCCGGCTCAGGCGGTTCTTCGGGAGCATGCCCCAGACGGCTTTCTCGACGGCCTTCCGCGGGTCCTTGTCGAGGATCTCGCCGATCGGCGTCGCCGTCAGACCACCCGGGTGACCGGAGTGGCGGTACGCCAGCTTGTCGGTCCGCTTGGTGCCCGACAGGGCCACCTTGGAGGCGTTGACGACCACGACGAAGTCGCCGCCGTCCACGTGCGGAGCGAACGTCGGCTTGTGCTTGCCGCGCAGCAGGGTGGCGATCTGGACGGCGAGCCGACCGAGCGTGACGTCGGTGGCGTCGATCACGTGCCACTCACGGGTGACGTCAGCAGGCTTCGGGCTGTACGTGCGCACGGTCGTTGACCTTCGTTTCTCAGAGATTGAACAAACTGGACGTCGGCGAGCGGTCAGCCGACAGGACAGTGTCTGTACCGGACCTGGAACGCACAACAGCAGCCCAGAATACCGGCGTGGCCACGTTGCGGTCAAAGCGAGCCCACACGCCGAGGGGACCCCGGCTTGGAAGCAGCTGAGGACCGCACTAGTTTAGCGGGTGAAGATTGCAGTCCGAATCGCGTCCCGCCGGCTGATCTACCCTCATTCATCCAGGCGATGACGCCAGCTTCCGAAGAGGGCATCGTGACCGAACAGTCGCTCACCGTCCGGGACAACCGGACCGGCAAGGACTTCGACCTTGCCATCACCGATGGCACCATCCGTGCCGCAGACCTCAAGCAGATCAGCGCATCCGACGGCGACGGTGGCCTGGCCACCTACGACCCCGGCTTCGTCAACACCGCGTCCTGCCGTTCCTCCGTCACCTTCATCGACGGCGACAAGGGCATCCTGGAGTACCGCGGGTACCCGATCGAGCAGCTCGCCGAGCAGTCGAACTACCTCGAGGTGGCTTACCTGCTGGTGAACGGCAAGCTGCCGAACAAGGCGGAGTACGAAGCCTGGGCCCACGACGTGACGTATCACACGTTCGTCCACGAGAACCTGAAGACCTTCATGCAGGGCTTCCGGTACGACGCGCACCCGATGGGCATGCTGCTGGCCTCGGTCGGCGCGCTGTCCACGTTCTACCCCGAGTCGCGCAACATCTTCGACGAGGAGTCCCGGGCGCTGCAGATCCGGCGGCTGATCGCGAAGATGCCGACGCTCGGCGCGTTCGCGTTCCGGCACGCCCAGGGCAAGCCGTACGTGTACCCGGACAACGAGCTCAGCTACACGGCGAACTTCCTGTCGATGCTGTTCAAGATGAGCGAGCCGAAGTACGCCGCCGACGACCGCCTGGTGCGGGCGCTGGAGATCCTGTTCATCCTGCACGCCGACCACGAGCAGAACGCCTCGACGAACGCGGTCCGCGCGATCGGCTCGACCCAGGTCGACCCGTACACCGCGGTGGCCGGCGGGATCGGCGCGCTCTACGGCCCGCTGCACGGCGGCGCCAACGAGGCGGTGCTGAAGATGCTCCGCCGGATCGGCTCGATCGACAACGTCGGTTCGTTCATCGAGGGCGTCAAGAACGGCGAAGAGCGGCTGATGGGCTTCGGCCACCGGGTCTACAAGAACTACGACCCGCGGGCGAAGATCATCAAGAAGGCCGCCGACGACGTGTTCGAGGTCACCGGTATCAACCCGCTGCTGAAGATCGCCGTCGAGCTGGAGAAGATCGCGCTGGAGGACGAGTACTTCGTCTCCCGCAAGCTCTACCCGAACGTCGACTTCTACTCCGGCCTGATCTACGAGGCGCTGCAGTTCCCGCCGGACATGTTCACCGTCCTGTTCGCGATCCCGCGGACCTCCGGCTGGCTGGCCCAGTGGCTGGAGATGCTCGGCGACGGCGACCAGAAGATCGCCCGCCCGAAACAGATCTACACCGGCGCCCGAGGCGTCCAGTACGTCCCAATGGGCGACCGCTGACCGTTGAGACAGCAGCCCCCGGTGACCTTCGGGTCGCCGGGGGCTGTTCGTTTTCGGAGACTTTGGAGACGGCCCCGGGCGGGCTGGGTGCCTCGGTCCGGGGCCGTCTGGCGCCTCTGGGACTAGGACGTGGCCGGTGTGCCTGCCGGTTCCTTCAGGTGGGCGACGAGTTCGTCGACCTGGCCGCGGGCGCGGATCATCGCCAGGTGGTCGATGTAGTCCCGGGACTCCACGATCAGCCCGTCGCGCACCCGCAGTACGAAGATCGCCGGCACCCGGAACGGCGTACCGGTCGCCAGGATCGTCCCGGCGTACTCGAACTCGGCCACGATCACCTCGGGATCGGTGGTCGTGTGCACCCGGATGTTGTCCGGCTGGAAGCGCACCACCTCGGTGACCCGCGGGCCGACGCCGCCGAAGTGTTCGCGGAGGGCGTCCCGGCTGAGCAGCGGGTGGTCGCCGTACGGGCTCATCGGGTGCCGCACGTCGGTCTGCTCGGCGTACAGCTCCGGCAGTACGGCGAAGTCGCGGCCGGCGACGCCGTGCACGAGTTTCAGGAAGACCTCTTCAGGAGTCATCGGATTCCTCACGGGTATAAACGGAGTGATGACTTCGAATATATGGAGTCGCAACTTCGTTTACAACCTCGGCAGGGTTCGTGACGTCTTCTAGGCTGAGGAACGACGGAGGGGAGCTGGGGTGCGGGCAGACGCGCGGGACAATCGGGCCAGGATCATGACGGCCGCGGACGACGTCTTCGGGCGGTCGCCGGGGGCGTCCACCGACGATGTGGCCAGGCTGGCCGGGGTCGGGATCGCGACCGTTTTCCGGCACTTCGCGACCAAGACCGAGTTGCTCGAGGCCGTGCTGACACTGCGCCTGGAGCGGATCCGGGACCGGGCCCTGGAGCTGGCCGGGAGCGACGACCCGGGTACGGCGTTCTTCGCGTTCTTCACGCAGGTCGTGGCCGAGTCCGCGTCGAAGCTCGCGATCGCCGAAGCACTGACTGCGGCGGGCGCGGCGGCCGGCGACGAAGCCCGGGAGGCCGGTCGCGGGATGCGGGAGGCGTTCAGCGGGTTGCTGACCGCGGCCCAGAAGGCCGGCGCGGTCCGGACCGACGCGGAGATGCCCGAGGTGTACGCGTTGCTGATCGGCGCGTCCCGCGGCGCGACCGCGGCCAAGCTCGACCCGGAGACCCGTGACCGGATGCTCGCCCTGATCTACGACGGCCTGAAGCCTCGCCGGTGAAACGTGTCCTCAAGGTTGTCGTTGCCCTGCTCCTGCTCCTGATCGTTCCGCTCGGGGCCTACGCGATCTCGCTGCGCGTTCAGTACGCCGGGGATCCGTCGGCCCGGACCCGCAACCAGGACGCGCTCTGGCTCGGTCATGCCTGGGTCGACGGCCGGAAGACCGCGGCCGACGTGACCGCGCTGGCGCAGCGGCTGCAAGGCACCGGCATCCGCGACCTCTACGTGCATACCGGTCCGCTGGAGCACGACGGTTCGTTGCCGTTGGCAAAGGTTTCGCCGAAGGCGCGCTGGTTCGTCGAGGCGGTGCATGCCGCGGCGCCCGCCGTACGCGTGCAGGCCTGGCTCGGTGACGTCGTACAGCCGGGCAAGGATTCCGGCATGAACCTCGACGACGCGGCCGTCCGCCAGCGGGTTGTCGCGTCGGTGTCCGCCGTTCTGCAGCAGGGGTTTCAGGGCATCCACTACGACTTCGAGCCGGTGCGGTCCGGGTCGAAGGGCTACCTAGCCGTGCTGGACGAGACGCGCGCGCTGGGTACGACGTTGTCGGTCGCGGCGGCGCAGATCGACCCGCTCTGGTACCTGCACGCGACTCCCATCGACAAGTGGTGGTCGCAGGACTACTTCCGCCAGGTCGCGGAGCGGGTCAACCAGATCGCCGTCATGTCCTACGACACCGCCCTGCCGCTGGAGTCCTTGTACGGCGGGTACGTCGCCAAGCAGACCAAGCTGGCGCTGGAGGTCACCCCACCAGCCACGGACCTCCTCATGGGACTCCCTGCGTACTGGGAGAACAACCCAGCCCATTGGGGCAACGCGGAGACCGTCAGCGCGGCAGTTCGCGGCGCACGCCTCGGTCTGGGCGACTCACCACGCCAGAACTTCGGACTGGCCTTGTACGTCGACTTCGCGTCCACCGACGAGCACTGGGCGGCGTACCGCGACGGCTGGTGTGTGGCGCCCTAGAACGGGTTCCAGCGGGTCAGCGCGAGGATGAGGACGCAGATCGCCACGTAGACCGCGTTGATCAGCAGGACCGGCGAGAAGCGGCGAGCGATGGGCTCCTCCGGCAGACCGGTGTGCGAACGCAGCCGGAGCGCCTCGAACACTGCTGCGACCTTGGCCAGATCCCTGTTCGCGATACCGCCGACAACGTGCCAGTCGTCGCCGGCTTCCAGGCTGAGCCCCTCGTCCTCGATCTCGACCGACTCCACGGCCCGCCACGACAGGCGCCGCTCGAACCATCCGGTGCGAATCCACAGGTCGGTAGCGGTCGCAGTGACCCGGAAGAACGCGCGTGAGCCGAGCGAGTGCACCAGTTGCGCACCGACGGCTGTCGCTATCAAGGCGGGGAACCACTCACCCCAGTTCGCAAGGGCCCCGACTGCAACCGGCCCAACCACCAGTACGCCGATCAGCGCCGGCAGGCTCCACCAGGACCGAGCCTGCAGCGGTACCTCCCACGGCAGCGTCGGCACCTCCCGCGCCGGATCCAGGCTCGGCTTGGACGGCTTGCTGCTGTCGGAGTCCTTCTCTGACAGGCCTTCCGTGGACTCGGCACCCCACGGCATGCTCCGCGGGGCCCGGAATGGGCTGACCGGCCGGAGCACCTGATCACCGAGCACGAGCGTCGGCCAGCCGCCCTCCGCCAGGTCACCGACGAGCAGTGCGTCGCCGCGGTACCGCTTGAGCGTTTCCGCCCACTCCCGCTTGAGCTTGGCCGGGGCATCGCTTTCGTCCTCGTCGAGCGCGCTGAAGGCGTCGAACAGTCGGAAGTCGCTCTCCTCGTCGTCCAGATCAGTCTCGAGAAAGCCCAGCAGGACCGCGCCGTCCGCCGACCGGACCGCGAACGCAGAGGAGGCGTCCGGCGCGATCCGGACCGGCAGGGCCTGTCCGTTCCAGGACCTGCGCGGACGGGCTCTGCGGAGCCGGATGTCGCGCAGCAGGAACAGGGCGGCCAGCGCCCACGCACCACCGGCCACCGTGTACCAAGGGGTGTAGTCGGCCAGCTCTGCGCGCAGCCGGAGCCAGTGCGAGTCCGCAGGGTCGACGAGGACCGGGACCTGCGCTCCGGTGTCGTAGTCGTCCGCCACGGTCACGGTGTGACTGCGGTCGTCGGGCAGCTGCAGAATGAGGTCGCCGTCCTTGTTCATGCCCTTCACGACAGCGGTCTGCTCGACAGCGCGACGTACGTGCGTTTCCTCACGCTGGTCCTGCCAGTGCATCAGACCGAGCGCGGCGGCGCCCACCAGCACCAGGGCGCCCGCCACGAGGAGTCGGCTGGTCACACCGACCGTTGCGGCCGCCGGCACGTGCAGCTGCTGTCGCGGCATCCGCGCAGTCAGGGAGCGCTGCCTCCGGCGGCTCGTGAAGATCCAGAGCAGCAGTACGGCGCACAGGACGCCGTACACGGTCCAGCCGATCCGCGCTGAGGTGATGTCGTCGTACCGGAGGTCGAGGACCATGAACACCACACCGGCGACCGCGGCGACGATCGGCTGCCACCACAGCAGGACGAGCGAAGCGAAGCAGGCGATCATGGCCAGCGAGAACGTCCGGTCCGGCCCGCAGACCGTGGGGTCCTCGATCGAGCAGGGGCGGGTGTCACCGGCGACCGACGCCACGATCGCCCCGAGCCAGACAGCCGGCATGAGCCAGCGGTAGAGCCAGCTCGGGACGACAGTGCCGGCCCAGCGGGCGGCTAGATCGCCTGTCATCGCAGTCCCCCTCCACGGTGTAGGAGGACTCTACGACTCAGCGGGTGCGTTGGACGCGACCTTCGTCCCAGACCGGCTCGTCGGGTTCGTAGACCGAGCCGTCGGCGCCGAAGACCAGGTAGCGGTCGAAGCCCCGGGCGAACCAGCGGTCGTGGGTCACCGCGAGGACTGTGCCGTCGAATGAGTCGAGGCCCTCCTCCAGTGCCTCGGCCGACTCGACGTCCAGGTTGTCGGTGGGCTCGTCGAGCAGCAGCAGGGTCGCACCGGACAGCTCCAGGAGGAGGATCTGGAAACGGGCCTGCTGGCCTCCGGACAGGCTGTCGAAGGTCTGCTCGGCTGCGTGCGCCAGCTCGTACCGGTCCAGCTTCCGCGACGCCAGCTCGCGCCCCATGCCGTCACGGTGGTCGTCACCGCGGTGCAGGATCTCCAGCAGCGTCCGACCGACCAGCTCCGGGTGCTCGTGGGTCTGCGCGAACCAGCCGGGCCGCACCCGCGCACCGAGCTTGGCAGTGCCGGTGTGCGCCACGGACGGGATCTTCACGTCGCCAACCGGCTCGTGCTCCACATCCGGATCCGAACCACCGTTGGCGAGCAGCCGCAGGAAGTGCGACTTCCCGGACCCGTTGGATCCCAGTACGGCGACGCGTTCGCCGTACCAGACCTCCAGGTCGAAGGGCTTCATCAGCCCGGTCAGCTCGAGTCCGGTGCACACCACGGCCCGCTTGCCGGTGCGGCCGCCGGTGAGGCGCATGCTGACCTTCTGCTCGCGTGGCAGGGCCTGCGGCGGACCGGCCTCCTCGAACTTGCGCAGCCGCGTCTGCGACGCCCGGTAGCGCGACGCCATGTCGGAGTTGTACGCCGCCTTCTGCTTGTACATGAGCATCTGTGCGCGCAGCTTGGCGTGCTCCTCGTCCCAGCGCTTGCGCAGCTCCTCGAAACGCTCGAACCGGTGCCGCCGGGCCTCGTGGTACGTCGCGAACCCGCCGCCGTGCGTCCACGCGGTGTTACCCGCCGCACCGAGCTCTACGGTGACGATCCGGGTAGCGGTGTTTGCCAGCAGCTCCCGGTCGTGGCTGATGTACAGGACGGTCTTGTCGGAGCTACGCAGCTGCTCCTCCAGCCACCGCTTCCCTGGTACGTCGAGGTAGTTGTCCGGCTCGTCCAGCATCAGTACCTCGTCCGGCCCGCGCAGCAACGCCTCCAGCACCAGTCGCTTCTGCTCACCGCCGGACAGCGTCTTCACCTCACGCCAGCGGCAGCGTTCGAACGGTACGCCGAGTGCGGCCGTCGTACAGACGTCCCAGAGGACCTCCGCGTCGTACCCGCCCACCTCGCCCCAGTCCGCAACAGCCTGCGCATACCGGAGCTGGGTCTTCTCGTCGTCCGCCTCCATCATCTTCAGCTCGGCCTTGTCCAGCTTGGCCGCGGCCTGCTGGATCGCCGCCGGTGCCACCCCGAGCAGCAGGTCGCGCACGGTCGACGCGTCGCGCACCGAGCCGACGAACTGCCGCATCACGCCGAGCCCACCGGACCGGGAGATGCTGCCGCTGTGCGGCTTCAGGTCGCCGGCGATGATCCTGGTGAGGGTGGTCTTGCCTGAACCGTTCGCCCCGACCAGCGCGACCTTCGCGCCGTCACCGACCCGGAACGTGACGTCGTCCAGCAGCACCCGCCCGTCCGGCAGCTCGTACCCCACACCGGCGACATCCACGTGACCCATCCCCCCAGTCTGACGGCCCCGGCAACCCGCACGCGAACAGTTATCGTGACCCGCCTGACGAGAGCTCTCGGACCGGAGATCCTGCCCGGCGCCCGCGAGTACCAGTGGGCCGGACCGATGACCGTCAACCGGGAGAAGATCCTGCGGCCGGTGATGCACGCGTACGACGCGCCTGGTGAGCTCACAGCGCGGGACCGCCAGAGAGCGCGGTGGCGGGACCCGCTGGGGTCTGGGTGGCACACCGGTTCGGTAGTCGACCCCCTGAAAAGGAATGATCGGCCCAGATGGACGCATATCGTGAGGCACAGCGGCTGTACGCCGAAGCAACGCTGTCGACTGCCACCGGGCAGGAGTTGGTCACCGAGCTCGAGCAGACGCTGCACCGGATCGGTGAACTGCTGCCGCAAGCGGCGCCGGACCAGCGCGCCGCCGTACTGCTGATGAACAGCTCAGTCGCGGAACGGCTTTCCAGGCTGCCGGAGGAGGGTCGATGAACGAGGCCCTCGAGCGCGGTCAAGAGATCCTCCCGGGCAGCTGGGAGCACCAGTGGGTCTCGTCGGTCGTGGCCAAGGCCGAGGAGTACGCCGGCCGGACCTCCCGCTGGAACGGGAAGCTGTACGAGCAGCCCGGACCTGTCGCAGGTGTCTGCCTTCCCGACGGCAGCATGACGATCAGCCGGGAGCACGTGCTCGACCCGGCCCGCCCCGCCTATACCCCGGGCCGTGAACTCACCTCTGACGAGCTGTTCCCGGCGGCCGCCGCGACCACGATGGCGGTGTTCCAGGCACGGCACTCGATGTCCGAGGTCGGCGACGACAGCGTGCCCGGCGCGACACCGATCGGGTCGCTCGAGGACATCGCCCTCGAGAATGCGCGGTGCGACCAGTTCAGCCGCGAGTACAGCGGCCGGATCGCCGAGAGTATGACCGACCAGTCGCTGCCTCTCGTCGCCCAGGCTCCGGCGTTCCCGGCGTACTCGACGGCCACCGACCGGCTGATGTACACGCTCGGCGGCGACGTCGGGATGAGCCACGCCCAGCTCGGCGAGCTCATCGACAGCACCGAGCGCACGCAGCGGTTCAACGCGATCGCGGACCGGGCGCTCGACCATCAGGTGGGCGGACTGGTCCCCGAGTCGCACCGCGCCCAGTTGCGCCAGGACCTGACCGGGCCGCTCCGCCGCGGACTCGGCGGCCTCACGATGACGGAGATGAGCGAACTCACGCACCCCAGGTCGAAGCAGACGTGGGGCTGGGACTCGGCAGAGTTTGCCGCCGCGGAGTTCAGCACGAACCTCGGCGACATCAAGGCCCACTACGAGTCCTGGAACGCGGAGCACCCGGACGTCGAGCCGCCAGAGCTCCCGGATTCGCTGCGTGAGACGTTCCGCGACCGCGAGGAGGACACCCGGCAGGCCTGGTCCGACGCGGGCTGGCCGGCGCAGCAACCGGTCGCGGGCCGCGAACGGGAGTACCTCGAGGGGCTGCCCGAACAGCTCTACCCGAACGCACGCGAGCAGGAGATCGCCAAGCTGCAGCAGTTCCTGTGGTCGCACACGGCACCGAGTCAGCGCCAGGGTTCGGCCGTCGACGCCGGCGAGCGGCCCGACAACGTCCGGCGCATCGACTCGGTCCGCAAGCCCGACCGCGGGGTCGAGTGAGCTACCAGTCCTTCAGCGCGTTCAGGTACGTGCCGCCGGACGGGCGGACCGAGCCCGTCATGAACAGCTTCAGCGGTGCGGAGTACAGCCCGTAGACGTGGCTGCCGGTGAAGAACCCGGCCGACGTACACCCGTCGTACACGACCCAGATCTCCTTGACCCCGGCTGCCGTGGTGAAGCGGAGCGCGATCGCCTCGGACGGCTTGGCGACCTGCGGAGCGCACTTGAACACCGGCAGGTCCGGGTTTCGCTCCGGGAGCACCTTGATCGCGTCAACCACCTGCTGCGCAACGACACCGTCGAACTCCTGCTGTCCGAGCAGACCGCCCTGGCCAGTGCTGTAGCGGCATGCGTGCAGACCGGTCACCGGAGTGTTCAGGTCGAGCCCTGTCCCTGCCGGTACGTCGTTCGGCGCCGCAGCCTGCTGGATCGGGTGCTGGACCGGACAGCCTGCCTTCTCGGCCTCGGATTTCGGCACTATGCCCAGTGAGGGCCGCCCCGGTGCGGCAGCTTTGCCCTCGCCAGCTGCAGTGTCACTGTGGCTGGTGGCGACGGGTGACTCACCACCTACCAAGCCCCACACGCCACCGACGGCCGCAACCACCAGCACCGCACCAGCAGCCATCGACAACGCCTGCCGGCGGCGGCGCACCCGGCGACGTGCTTCACGGGCCAGACCGGTCGTCTGCATCCCCTGCGCGCCCGCATGGTCCTGGAACGCGGAGGTGATCTTGGGGCCGAGCTCCTGCTCTGGGTCGTGCTGCTCAGGCATCCTCGGCTCCTTCCGTGCTCAGTGTGGTCTTCAACGCCGCCAGTGCCCGGTGTACGTGCGACCGCGCCGTCGCCTCCGCGCAGTGCAGCAGCTGGGCGATCTCGGCGTACGACAGTTCCTCGTAGAACCGCAGTACGACGGCAGCTCGCTGCTTGTCCGGAAGCGTCGCGCACAGGTCCCAGATGGCATCTGCGTCCGCGCGGGCCGCCGTACCGTCCGAAACAGCGCGCGCT
Source organism: Kribbella sp. NPDC055110 (assembly GCF_053607525.1). Lineage (NCBI taxonomy): Bacteria > Bacillati > Actinomycetota > Actinomycetes > Propionibacteriales > Kribbellaceae > Kribbella > Kribbella sp. NPDC055110. The sequence goes on along the minus strand of NZ_JBSGTS010000013.1, from coordinate 193,816 downwards.
GTGCGCACCGGGTCGTCGACCGGCGCCTCCCGCCGGCGGAACCGCCGCCACCAGGAGATGTGCGCGTTCACCACCATCCGCTTCACGTACGCCTCAGGGTCGTCGGCCCGGCTCACCCGGCCCCACCGCGCACACGCTGTCGTCAGAGCGTCCTGTACGGCGTCCTCGGCCAGGGTCGCGTCACCGGTGAGGACATACGCGAACCGCAGCAGAGCATCCGCCTTCTCGGTGACCCACACCTCGAAGTCGAGCGGCCCCGTCCGAACTTCAGCTGCCGCCAAGACTGCCTCCATACCCCTCAGGACGGGTCCGGACCCGCGTTCGTTGCACGCAGTACCCGGAATCCCTTGGCGCTGCCGCGCCGCTCGCACGGATAGCCCTGCTCAGTCATCCAGCGTTGGAGGGAGTCCCCGCCCAGGTTCTTGCCGACGACAAACCATCCCACGCCGCCGGGAGCAAGACGACTCAGCCAGCGCAGCAGCATCTTGTGGAGCTCGGGTTTGCCGATGTGGATCGCCGGGTTGGACCAGATCTCGTCGAACCGCACATCCTCGGGTACGTCGTCCGGCAGCACCGCCCGCACCCGGTCCGCGACCCCCGCGGCCTTGGCGTTCTCGGTGGTCAGCTCGAGCGCGCGCGTGTTCACGTCGACCGCCCACACCGTTGCCTCCGGCACCTCGGTCGCCAGCGCGCACGCGATCGGCCCGTAGCCGGTCCCGAGGTCGAGGAACGTCCCGGCCTTACGCGGCGGCTCCACCTCCCGCAGCAACACCGCCGTACCGATGTCCAGCCGGTCCCGTGAGAACACTCCGGTCGCGGTGGTGAACGTGTACTCGCGTCCCCAGATCCGGGCCTCGACGGTACGTCGTACGTCCGCAGAGCCAGGCTCCGCCGAGAAGTAGTGGTCAGCCACGCTGGTGCACCTCTCCCCTGACCTGACGGGCCTGCAATGCCCGCGCGGCCAGCTCATCGTCCGCGGGATAGCGCACTTCCTCGAGCGTGAGCGCGTGCGCCGGCAGCACCGACACAGCCGAGTCCCGCACCTTCCCAGCCAGGACTGCGGCCGGCCACTCGATGTCCCGGCGTCCGTCGCCCACAGGGATCATCGACCCCACCAAAGCCCGCACCATCGAGTGGCAGAAGGCATCTGCGATCACAGTGCCCTCCAGCTGCCCTACGCCGGTCCGCTGCCACGAGAACTCCAGCAGCGCCCGCACCGTGCTCGCGCCTTCCCGCTTCTTGCAGAACGCCGCGAAGTCGTGCTCTCCGAGCAGACTGGTCGCGGCAGCGTTCATACGATCCACATCCATCGGCCGCCCCACGCGAAGGACATGTCCCCGGGTGAGCGGGTCCCAGCCGGCCGGGTCGTCACACAGCCGGTACACGTACCGACGGGCCAGGGCGGAGAACCGGGCGTCAAAGCCCTCAGGAGCTGCCGTGACGGCTGTGACGGCTACATCCGCGGGCAGGACGCCGTTCAGCCCTCTCAAGAGCCTCAGCGGGTCCACAGCGCTTTCCACGTCGACGTGGGTGACCTGTCCCCGAGCGTGCACACCTGTGTCGGTCCGCCCGGCACAGGTCACGGTCACCGGGTCCGGCAGCCGCAGTACGACGCGGACCGCCTCTTCGAGCTCCCCCTGCACGGTACGGAGACCGTCCTGACGGGCCCAGCCGTGAAAGGCCGCTCCGTCGTACCTCAGGTCAATCCGCCAACGCACACGCCAATCTAACGCAACGAGGCCCCCTCACCGTGCGGTGAGGGGGCCTCGTCAGCGTCTTACTTACTTGTCGTCGTCCGAACCGCCGGCCTTGGCGAAACCAGCGGCCTCGGCGTCCTCGGCGGTCTTGAACCAGACCTCGGCGACGGTCTGGTCGTACCACGGGGACTCGGTGGTGTGGTACTTCATCGAGTCCTCGTTGCCCTTGACCGTGTAGCCCTCCGGCGCGGAGCCGTCGGCGACCGGGGCGGCCGAGTTCTCGTACTTACCGGCCACGACGTCCTGCACCGGAGCGTCCTCGACCGGCGCGTCCTCGACCTTGTCCTCGACCTTGGTCTCGGCAGCGGCGGCCTTCTTCGCCGGCGCCTTCTTGGCCGCGGTCTTCTTCGCCTTCGGCGAGTCGGACAACGCCTCGACCAGCTCGATCTTCACCATCGGCGCGTTGTCGCCCTTGCGCGGGCCGAGCTTGGTGATCCGGGTGTAGCCACCCGGACGGTCGGCGTACCGCTCGCCGATCTCGGTGAAGAGCACGTGCACGACGCTCTTGTCCCTGATCCGCTTCATCACCTGGCGGCGCGAGTTCAGGTCACCACGCTTGGCCTTGGTGATCATCTGCTCCGCCAGCGGCTGCAGGCGCTTGGCCTTGGCCGCGGTGGTGGTGATGGCGCCGTGCTCGAACAGCGACGTCGCGAGGTTGCTGAGGATCAGCTTCTCGTGCGCCGGGCTGCCGCCCAGCCGGGCACCCTTGGTGGGGGTTGGCATCTCATAACTCCAGGAATCTCAGGCCCCGTCGGGCCGAAAGGGGTTCAGGGCCCGACGGGCCTTGGGTCAGCTCAGTACTGCTCGGTCTCGGCGAAGCTCTCGTCCTCGTCGTCCGCCTCGTTGCCGTAGGCACCGGACGCGGCGCGCAGGTCGAACCCGGGCGGGGAGTCCTTCAGCGACAGGCCCATCTCGGCCAGCTTCAGCTTGACCTCGTCGATCGACTTGGAGCCGAAGTTCCGGATGTCCAGCAGGTCCTGCTCGCTGCGCGAGATCAGCTCACCCACGGTGTGGATGCCCTCGCGCTTCAGGCAGTTGTACGACCGGACGGTCAGCTGCAGGTCCTCGACCGGCAGCGCCAGGTCGGCGGCCATCTGCTCGTCCACCGGGGACGGGCCGATGTCGATGCCCTCGGCCTCGACGTTCAGCTCGCGGGCCAGACCGAACAGCTCGACCAGCGTCTTACCGGCCGACGCGACGGCGTCGCGGGGCAGCATCGACGGCTTGGTCTCGACGTCGACCACGAGGCGGTCGAAGTCGGTGCGCTGCTCGACACGGGTCGCCTCGACCTTGTAGGTGACCTTGAGGACCGGCGAGTAGATCGAGTCGACCGGCATCCGGCCGATCTCGGCGTCGGCGGACTTGTTCTGTACGGCGGACACGTAGCCGCGGCCCCGCTCGACGACCAGCTCCATCTCGAGCCGGCCCTTCTCGTTCAGGGTGGCGATCTTCAGGTCCGGGTTGTGCACCTCGACACCGGCCGGCGGCGCGATGTCGGCGGCGGTGACGTCACCGGGGCCCTGCTTGCGCAGGTACATGGTGACCGGCTCGTCGTGCTCGGAGGAGACGACCAGGTCCTTGAGGTTCAGGATCAGCTGGGTTGCGTCTTCCTTGACCCCGGCAACGGTCGAGAACTCGTGCAGGACACCGTCGATCTTGATGCTGGTGACGGCCGCCCCCGGGATGGAGGACAGCAGGGTCCGGCGGATCGAGTTGCCGAGGGTGTAGCCGAAGCCCGGCTCCAGCGGCTCGATCATGAACCGCGAGCGGTACTCGTCGACGACCTCTTCGGTCAGGGTGGGGCGCTGTGCGATAAGCACGTTCGTTCCTTCTTTCGTTCGCGACGACCACTATTTGAGGTCGCGAGGGGGTGAAGAACACCGGCCCGCCGGCGGCTCGGGAGCCACCGGCGGGAACGGGTCAGTTCTTCGAGTAGAGCTCGACGATCAGGTGCTCGGCGACCTGGGTGTCGATCTGCTGCCGGGTCGGCAGCTGGTGGACGAGGATCCGCAGCCTTTCGGGCATCACCTCGAGCCAAGCCGGTACGACGCGCTCGCTGTGCGTCTCCCGGGCGATGATGAACGGCGTCGTCTCGACCGACTTCGGCTTGACATCGATGATGTCGTGGGCCGCGACGCGGTAGGACGGGATGTTCACCTTGACGCCGTTCACGGTGAAGTGACCGTGCACGACGAGCTGACGGGCCTGCCGACGCGTCCGGGCCAGGCCGGAGCGGTAGACCACGTTGTCCAGGCGGGACTCGAGGATCTGCAGCAGGTTGTCGCCGGTCTTGCCGGAGCGCCGCGAGGCCTCCTCGTAGTACCGGCGGAACTGCTTCTCGAGAACGCCGTACGAGTAACGCGCCTTCTGCTTCTCGCGCAGCTGGAGCAGGTACTCGCTCTCCTTCGGGCGGCCGCGGCCGTGCATACCCGGCGGGTACGGACGACGCTCGAACGCCTTGTCGCCACCGACGAGGTCGACCCCGAGACGGCGCGACTTCTTGGTCATAGGTCCGGTGTAACGGGCCATGGTTCGCTACCTTCCTCTCTCTGGGATCAGACCCGGCGCCGCTTCGGCGGGCGGCATCCGTTGTGGGCGACTGGGGTGACGTCCTGGATGGTGCCGACCTCGAGGCCGACCGCACCCAGCGAACGAATCGCGGTCTCACGGCCGGAGCCGGGACCCTTGACGAACACGTCGATCTTGCGCATGCCGTGCTCCATCGCCCGGCGCCCGGCGGCCTCGGCGGCCATCTGCGCGGCGAACGGGGTCGACTTACGCGAACCCTTGAAGCCGACGGTGCCCGCGGAAGCCCACGAGATGACCGCGCCGGTCGGGTCGGTGATCGTCACGATCGTGTTGTTGAACGTGCTCTTGATGTGCGCGTGACCGGCGGCCACGTTCTTCTTCTCCTTGCGGCGCACCTTCTTCGCGCCGGCCGCGCTGCGGCTCTTGGGAGGCATTCAGTTGCTCCTGGGGTGGTCGAAAGTCATCCGGGTCACTTCTTCTTCTTGCCGGCGATCGCCTTACGGCGGCCCTTGCGGCTACGGGCGTTGGTCCGCGTGCGCTGACCGCGCACCGGAAGCCCGCTGCGGTGCCGGCGACCCTGGTACGACCCGATCTCGATCTTGCGGCGGATGTCCGCGGTCACCTCGCGACGGAGGTCACCTTCGATCTTGTAGTTGCCTTCGATCCAGTCCCGGAGCTTGACCAGCTCGTCGTCGCCCAGCTCGTGGACGCGCTTGTCCGGGGAAACCCCGGTGTTCTTCAGTGTTTCCAGGGCCCGAGTACGGCCCACACCGAAGATGTAGGTCAGAGCGACCTCGATGCGCTTGTCGCGCGGCAGGTCGACTCCTACGAGGCGTGCCATGTGGCGGTGTTCCTTTCGTCAGCAGAGGTGTGGTGGCGCGCTGCGTCCTTGCCCGCCTCGGTGACGTGTGCTGCTTCACCGGCAAGGCCCTGGCCTCTGTTCCAGGGGCAACGTCCGGGACGGATCCCGGACGAGCATGCGCGCTGTGGTGCGAAAGTGCTGTGCTACTGCGTGAAGGCTTTGTCAGCCCTGCCGCTGCTTGTGCCGCGGGTTCTCGCAGATCACCATGACCCGGCCGTGACGGCGGATCACCTTGCACTTGTCGCAGATCTTCTTGACGCTCGGATTGACCTTCATCGAGCTACTTTCTTCGACAGGTGTTGGTGGGTCTTACTTGTACCGATAGACGATCCGACCCCTGGTGAGGTCGTACGGCGACAGCTCGACGACAACCCGGTCCTCGGGAAGGATCCGGATGTAGTGCTGTCTCATCTTGCCGCTGATGTGCGCGAGCACCTTGTGCCCGTTGGACAGCTCAACACGGAACATCGCGTTCGGCAGCGCCTCGACGATGGTGCCCTCGAGTTCGATGACTCCCTCTTTTTTGGGCATGTCCTCGCACTTCTGTAGACGTGACTGACTATGGCTACAAACAGCCAAGGAGTAAGTGTACGCCAGGCACCCAGGGGAAACCCAATCGAGGCCAGGTCAGCGCACCCGCGAGGCCTCGAGCTCGGTCAGATGATCCGATCCCCAGACATCCAAGGGTATCAACGCTTCGTTGAGTGACCGCCCGAGCTCGGTGAGTGAGTACTCCACCTTCGGCGGCACCTCGAACCTCGCGGCCCTCGTCGGCTTGCTCAGGACTCCTGCTGGGTAGCCGCCCACTGTTCGCCCGCGCGCCACATCTGCTCGGGCATCAGATCGAGCAGGTCGCAGGCCGCGTCCAGTTGCGCGAGGGCGGTCGTCGCGTCGCGGTACGCCGGGAGAATCGCGACGAACCGCCTGCCCTCGCAGCTGAAACCGAACGCCGGTACGTCGGCCAGCGTCTCCACCGCCCGCGGATGCAGGACCGCCATCGCGTGGTCCTCGCGCCCGTTGAACAAGCGGTACTGCGCCGGAAGCCCCTCGATCGTCAACGGCAACGGGAGGTAGCTCGCTGCCGCGACCGGCGCCAGCCCCGCCGGCAGCACCTGCAGCGGCGGCAGGGGCCGCTCCACGTGCAGATCGAGGAAGTCGAAGCCGAGCTCGCGTCGCCGTACCTTGTGGACGAACCGCCCGGTCCAGAACTCGCGGCCGCGATGCCGGCCCGACGTCACGTCGACGGCCTCGGCCTTCGGGTCCGCGTCGAACGGTGGGAACGGCCAACGATCCAGCAACTCCGACCCGGACGCGCTGATCCGCCAGCCGAGCTGCCCTGCGGCCTCCGACCACGCCCGGCGCCGCCGGCCGTCACCGATCCGCAGCAGCACCGTGAACCCGATCAGCACCAGGAACCAGGCCAGCACCATCCAGCCCACCCACCGCGGCTCCAGCAGCAGCCCGACAATCGCCAACGGTAAGGCGACGGCGAACCAGATCACGTAGACGATCGCGGCCCCTTGGTGCAGCTGCCACGCCACGTCGGACCGCAACCGCGGCCCGGTGACGCGGTGACTGACCGGGGCCGCTGTCAACGGCGCCGGCCCAGGCCGCCGAGGGCGATGATCGCCCACGGGATCAGCAGCCAGACCGGCCAGAAGTGCGGCCAGTGCCCGCCGTTGCCGAGCCCGATCACGAACCAGATCACCACGTTGATCATGACGACACCGGTGAAGCCGCCGATCGCTCCGCCGCGGCCGTGATGCGGGTGGTTGTCCTTCTTCCGCTCCGGGAAGTTGCCCGGCTCCGGCGCCGGTTTGCGGTCCTGCACCGCCGCGGGCGTCTCGTACGTCCGGACCGCCGGCAGGTCACGCACCAGCGGCTCGAGCTCGCCGTATGTCTGCACGGTGTAGAGCTGGTCGAGCCGCGACGAGAACTCGGGCTGGTCCAGCCGGCCGTCCGCGAACGCGTCCCGCAACCGCCCGGCGATCTTGTCCCGGTCGGCTTCGGTGAAACGCTGGTGCGGCTGGTACTGAGGCATGTCTCAAGTGTGCCTCAGCTCCGGTCCCCTCCGCGTCCCCCAACGGGTGGACCCGGACGGCGTGGTTCCCGATCCCACGCCGTAGGTCCGTCAGTCGGCGAGGGGGGCGATCTTGATGCCGAGGTCGGCGAGCTGGGATTCGCCGCCGTCGATGGCGGTCAGCACCCACGGGCCGGCCGGGGTCAGCGTGAACGTGTGCTCGGTGTGGGCGGCGTACCGGCCGTCGTTGGTGACGACCGTCCAGTCGTCCTCGAGCGTGTGGTTGTCCTGCTTGCCGAGCGTGAGCATCGGCTCGACGGCCAGTGCCATCCCCTCGACCAGCTTCGGGCCGCGGCCGGGGCGGCCGAAGTTCGGCACGTTCGGCGGCTGGTGCATCGCCGAACCGATCCCGTGCCCGACGAAGTCCTCGACGATCCCGTACGACGAGTGCGCGCGGACATGCGCCTCGACCGCGGCCGAGATGTCCGACAACCGGCCGCCGAGCCGCGCCGCGGCGAACCCGCGCCACATCGACTCCTCGCAGATCCGGGCGAGCTCGAGCAGCTCCGCGTCCACGTCCCCGACCGGCACGGTGATCGCGGCGTCGCCGTGCCACCCGTCCACGATCGCGCCGCAGTCGATCGAGATCAGGTCGCCGTCAGCCAGCACGCGTTCGCCCGGGATCCCGTGCACGATCTCGTCGTTCACCGACGCGCAGATTGAGCCGGTGAACCCGTGGTACCCCTTGAACGACGGCGTCGCACCGGAGGACCGGATGCTGTCCTCCGCGATCGCGTCCAGCTCACCCGTGGTGACACCGGCCTTGACCTCGCCGCGGAGCAGCTCCAGCGTGCGGCCGACCACGAGGCCGGCCTTACGCATGGAGAGGATCTGCTCGCGGGTCTTGATCTCGATCCCGCGGTCCCTAAACATCATGGGTTTATTCGGTCACCGTCTTGAGGGCGGCGAGCACCCGCTCGCTCACTTCGTCGATCTCGCCGACGCCGTCGACCTCGACCAGCAGGCCGCGCTCGGCGTACACCTGCAGCAGCGGCTTGGTCTCGGCCGCGTAGACGTCCTGCCGGTGCCGGACGACCTCTTCGGAATCGTCGGTCCGGCCCTCGATGTGCGCCCGCTTCGTCATCCGCTCGACGAGTACGTCGATGTCGGCGACCAGCGCGACCACGGCGTCCAGCTTGTGCCCGTGGTCGGCCAGGATGTCGTCGAGCGTGCCGACCTGGGCCAGCGTCCGCGGGTACCCGTCGAGCAGGAATCCCTCACCGGCGTCGGCCTCGGACAGCCGGTCCCGCACCATCGCGTTCGTGACCTCGTCCGGGACGTAGTCGCCGGCGTCCATGTACCGCTTGGCCTCGATGCCCAGCGGCGTCTCGGCCTTCACGTTCGCACGGAAGATGTCGCCGGTGGACACGGCCGGGATCTTCAGGCGTTCGGCAAGCACCTTTGCCTGCGTGCCCTTGCCCGCCCCGGGCGGACCCATCAGCAACATTCTCATCAGCGCAGGAACCCTTCGTAGTTTCGCTGCTGCAGCTGAGACTCGATCTGCTTCACCGTGTCGAGTCCGACGCCGACCATGATCAGGATCGACGTACCGCCGAACGGGAAGTTCTGGCTCGCGTTCAGCAGGACGAGAGCGACCAGCGGGATCATCGAGATCGCCGCCAGGTAGATCGCGCCGGGCAGCGTGATGCGGTCCAACACGTACTTCAGGTATTCCTCGGTCGGCCGGCCCGCCCGGATCCCGGGGATGAAGCCGCCGTACTTCTTCATGTTGTCGGCGACCTCCTTCGGGTTGAAGGTGATCGAGACGTAGAAGTACGTGAAGAAGATGATCAGAGCGACGTACGTCGCCATGTAGATCGGGTGGTCGCCCTTGACCAAGTTGCCCTGGATCCAGTTGGACCAGCCCTTGCCCTGCTGGAACTGACTGACCAGAACGGGGAGGTACAGCAGGCTGGAGGCGAAGATGACCGGGATGACACCGGCCTGGTTCACCTTCAGCGGGATGTACGTCGAGGTGCCGCCGAACATCTTCCGCCCGACCATGCGCTTGGCGTACTGCACCGGGATCCGGCGCTGCGCCTGCTCGATGAAGATGACCGCGGCCATGATGACCAGACCGATCGCGATCACCACGACGAAGGTGGTGACGCCCTTCTGCTTGCGGATGCTCCACAGCTGGGTCGGGAAGGTGGCGACGATCTGGGTGAAGATCAGGATCGACATACCGTTACCGACACCACGGTCGGTGATCAGCTCACCGAGCCACATGATGACGCCGGTGCCGGCGGTCATGGTCAGCACCATCACCATGATGGTGAACCAGTCGTCCTTGTAGAGCAGCGGCTCGCTGCAGCCCTGGAACAGCCGTCCGGGCGTCCGGGCCAGCGCGACGAACGCGGTGGACTGCAGGATCGCCAGACCGACGGTCAGGAATCGGGTGTACTGCGTGATCTTCCCCTGGCCCGCCTGGCCTTCCTTCTTCAGCGACTCCAGCCGCGGGATCACCACGGTGAGCAGCTGCAGGATGATGCTGGCGGTGATGTACGGCATGATGCCGAGCGCGAAGATCGCGAGCTGCAGCAGTGCGCCGCCGGAGAACAGGTTGATCAAGTTGTACAGGTTGGCGTTCTGGCCGCCCTGCGAGATCTTGATACACGTGTGCAGCGACTGGACGTTCACACCGGGAGCCGGAACGACGGAGCCGATCCGGAAGATCACGACGATGAAGAGCACGAACAAGATCTTCCGGCGCAGGTCCGGAGTCTTGAACGCGTTGGCAAAGGCGCCTAACACCCTGTCCTCCCACAAGTTTCCCTTGCCGCGGGCACGGCAGGGGCCTAGCTAAGCCGCTGGGCAAGAGACGAACCAGGGCTCGTCCGACCGGCGCAGGATATCAAGCACCGGTCGTTACGAGCCCTGGACCTCGTGTCACACCTCGGTCGTGGTCCCCCCAGCCGCCTGGATCTTGTCCGTGGCGGACTTGGAGAACTTGTGAGCCGAGACCTGCAGTGCCACGGTCAGCTCGCCGTCACCCAGTACCTTGACCGGCTGACCGCGACGGACCGCGCCCTTGGCGACCAGTTCGGCTACGCCGACCTCGCCACCTTCGGGGAACAGTTGTCCGAGCTTGTCCAGGTTAACGACCTGGAACTCCACCCGGTTCCTGCTCTTGAAGCCCTTCAGCTTCGGGAGCCGCATGTGCAGCGGCATCTGGCCACCCTCGAACCACTCGGGGATGTTGTTACGCGCCTTGCTGCCCTTGGTACCGCGGCCGGCGGTCTTGCCCTTGCTGCCCTCACCACGACCCACGCGGATCTTGGCGGTCTTGGCGCCGGGCGCCGGGCGCAGGTGATGAACCTTGAGCGCCATGTCAGTCGACCTCCTCGACGGTGATGAGGTGGCGAACCGCACGGACCATGCCGCGGACCTCGGGCTTGTCGTCGTGGACGGCGCTGTCGCCGATCCGCTTGACGCCCAGGGTGCGCAGCGTGTCGCGCTGGTTCTGCTTGCCACCGATGCCCGAACGGATCTGGGTCACCTTCAAGCGTGTCATCAGGATGCCGCCTCCGCCCGCGCCTTCAGCAGGGCCGCCGGAGCGACGTCCTCGACCGGCAGGCCACGGCGCGCGGCCACGGCCTCCGGGGTCTCCAGGCTGCGCAACGCCGCAACGGTGGCGTGCACCACGTTGATGGAGTTGGACGAGCCCAGCGACTTGCTGAGGATGTCGTGGATCCCGGCGCATTCCAGTACGGCGCGCGCCGAGCCACCCGCGATCACACCGGTACCGGGAGCGGCCGGACGCAGCATGACAACGCCTGCGGCCTTCTCGCCCTGGACCGGGTGCGGGATGGTGCCCTGGATCCGCGGCACCTTGAAGAACGACTTCTTGGCCTCCTCGACACCCTTGGCGATCGCCGCGGGCACCTCCTTGGCCTTGCCGTAACCCACACCGACGGTGCCTTCGCCGTCGCCGACGACCACGAGGGCGGTGAAGCTGAAGCGACGACCACCCTTCACGACCTTGGCGACACGGTTGATGGCTACCACGCGCTCGATGTAGGCGGTCTTGTCCGCCTGCTGACCGCGACCACCGTCGCGGCCACGGCGCTCACCACCGGCGCCGCCTCCGCGACGCTGCTGGCCTCCGCTCATTTCGAACTACCTTCTTCCCTTGTCGCCATCAGAAGCCGAGCCCGCCCTCGCGGGCGGCGTCGGCCAGGGCCGCGATACGGCCGTGGTACTTGTTCCCGGCCCGGTCGAAGACGACCGAGTCGATGCCGGCGGCCTTGGCCCGGTCGGCGATCAGGCTGCCGACGGTCTTGGCCTTGTCGGTCTTGTTCGCCTCCGCGCCCCGCAGGTCGGCCTCCATGGTGGAAGCCGAGACCAGCGTCTTGCCGGCGACGTCGTCGATGACCTGCGCGAACAGGTGCTTCGACGACTTGGAGACCACCAGCCGCGGCCGGTCGGCCGTGCCGTTGATCTTCTTCCGGACCCGGATCTGCCGACGCAGCCGGGAGGAGGTCTTCTTGGCGGAGTGCTTGTGCGGACGCAGTCCGATCGCCATGGTTACTTACCAGCCTTTCCGACCTTGCGGCGCACCTGCTCGCCCGCGTACCGCACACCCTTGCCCTTGTACGGCTCGGGCTTGCGCAGCTTGCGGATGTTGGCGGCGACCTCACCGACGGACTGCTTGTCGATGCCGATGACCGAGAAGCGGGTCGGCGCCTCCACGTTGAAGGTGATGCCCTCCGGGGCGTCCACCGTGATCGTGTGGCTGTACCCGAGCGAGAACTCCAGCTGGGTCGGTCCCTTGGACAGGACGCGGTACCCGACGCCGACGATCTCGAGCTTCTTCTCGTAGCCGTCCGTCACGCCGGTCACCAGGTTGGCGATCAGGGTGCGGGACAGGCCGTGCAGTTCCTTGCTCTTGCGCTGGTCGTCCGGGCGGGTCACGGCAATGGTGCCGTCCTCGTCCCGGTTGACCACGATGGGCTCAGCGACGACATGCGTCAGCTGACCCTTGGGACCCTTGACAGTGACCGTCTGGCCGTCGATCGTGACGTCGACGCCGGACGGGACCGTGACCGGGAGCTTACCGATGCGAGACATTTCTGTGGTCCTCCTTCCGGTTCTTCGTCACCAGACGTAGGCGAGGACTTCCCCGCCGACGCCCTTGTTCTTGGCCTGACGGTCGGTCAGCAGTCCCTGGGACGTCGAGATGATCGCGACGCCCAGGCCACCGAGGACCTTGGGCAGGTTGGTCGACTTCGCGTAGACCCGCAGGCCCGGCTTGCTGATCCGGCGGACGCCCGCGATGGAGCGCTCCCGGCTCGGGCCGAACTTCAGGTCGACGGTCAGCGTCTTGCCGACGGCCCCTTCCTTGGGGTCCTCCACCTGATAGGAGGCGATGTAGCCCTCCTGCTGGAGAATGTCGGCGATGCCTTGCTTGATCTTGCTGTACGGCATCGTCGTCGACTCGTGGTACGCCTGATTGGCGTTCCGCAGACGCGTCAACATGTCTGCGATCGGGTCGGTCATCGTCATGGCCTGGGGCCTCTTTCCCGCCGTGGTTTCGCCGTCCGGCGACCTACGGTGACTAGGTGGTGGTGTGTAGGGAGAAGTTCGGGGGTGGAGACGGTCACCAGCTGGACTTGGTCACGCCGGGCAGCTCGCCCCGGTGCGCCATCTCCCGCAGGCAGATCCGGCACAGGCCGAACTTGCGGAAGACCGCCTTCGGCCGGCCGCAGCGCTGGCAGCGCGTGTAGCCACGCACCGCGAACTTCGGCTTCCGGGCCTGCTTGACCTTGAGTGCTGTCTTCGCCACGTCAGTTCTCCTTGAACGGGAAGCCGAGCGACCGCAGCAGGGCCCGACCCTCGTCGTCGTTCTTCGCGGTGGTCACCACGGTGATGTCCATGCCCCGGACCCGGTCGATGCGGTCCTGGTTGATCTCGTGGAACATCACCTGCTCGGTCAGACCGAAGGTGTAGTTCCCGGTGCCGTCGAACTGCTTCGCGGACAGGCCGCGGAAGTCGCGGATCCGGGGCAGCGCGAGCGCCAGCAGCCGGTCCAGGAACTCCCACATCCGGTCGCCGCGCAGCGTCACGTGGGCGCCGATCGGCATCCCCTCACGCAGCTTGAACTGCGCGATCGACTTGCGGGCCTTGGTGACCTGCGGCTTCTGGCCGGTGATCGCGGCCAGGTCCTTCACCGCGCCCTCGATCAGCTTCGAGTCGCGAGCCGCCTCGCCGACGCCCATGTTCACCACGATCTTGGTGAGCCCGGGCACCTGCATGACGTTCTCGAACTTGAACTGCTCGTGCAGCTGGCCGACGATCTCCTCGCGGTACTTCGTCTTCAGCCGCGGCTGGACCTTGGTCTCCGATACTGCGGTGGTCATCAGATCTCCTCGCCGGTACGCCGGGCGATCCGGACGCTCCGGTAACCCGTGTACGTCGAACCGTCGGGACGGCGCTTCTGCACCTCGACGCGGTTGTAGCCGACGCGCGTGGTCACCTTCTCCTTCTTGCCGTCCTTCTCGACCTCGACGACAAGCGCCACGTTCGAGACCTGGATCGGGGCTTCCTGGGTGACGATGCCACCGGTGGTGCCGCCGCGCTGGGCCTGCTGCACCTTGGTGTGCTTCTTCACCCGGTTGACGCCCTCGACGATGACCTTCTCGTCGTCGGGGAAGACCTGGATGATCTTGCCCTCGAGGCCCTTGGACCTACCGGCGATCACGCGGACCTGATCGCCCTTCTTCACGTTCAGCTTCTTCTGCTGGGCCATCTCAGAGCACCTCCGGCGCAAGCGAGATGATCTTCATGAAGCGCTTCTCGCGCAGCTCCCGGCCGACCGGCCCGAAGATACGGGTACCGCGCGGCTCGCCGTCGGCCTTCAGGATCACCGCGGCGTTCTCGTCGAAGCGGATGTAGGAGCCGTCCGGACGCCGGCGCTCCTTCACGGTCCGCACGACGACCGCCTTGACGACGTCACCCTTCTTCACACCACCGCCGGGGATCGCGTCCTTGACGGTGGCGACGATCGTGTCACCGACACCGGCGTAGCGCCGACCGGAGCCACCGAGAACGCGGATGCACAAGATCTCCTTGGCACCCGTGTTGTCGGCGACCTTCAGTCGCGACTCCTGCTGGATCATCTGTTGATCTCCTGGTTGTCTCGCTGGTTCTCAGCTGGGCCGAGCCTTGCGGAACGAATAATTTCGATTGGTTGCCGGCCTGGTACTCGACGTACCCGGACGGGAACTACTTGGCCTTCTCGAGGATCTCGACGACGCGCCAGCGCTTGGTCGCCGACAGCGGCCGGGTCTCCATCAGGAGGACGCGGTCGCCGGTGCCGGCGGCGTTCTGCTCGTCGTGCGCCTTGAGCTTGCTGGTACGCCGGATGACCTTGCCGTACAGCTTGTGCTTGACCCGGTCCTCGACCTCGACCACGACGGTCTTGTCCATCTTGTCGCTCAGCACCAGGCCCACCCGGGTCTTGCGGTGGCTGCGCGCCTCGGGGGTCGTGCTCACGGTCTCGTCCTTCGTGTTCTCGGTCATGCGTTCGCCTTCTCACTGTCGTCCGCAGGCTCGTCGGCCTCGGTCTCGGCCTCGGCAACCGGGGCGTCGACCTCCTCGGTGATCCCGAGCGCACGCTCGGACAGCACCGTGTAGATGCGGGCGATGTCCTTACGGACGGCGCGCAGCCGGCCGTGGGACTCCAGCTGGCCCGTGGCAGCCTGGAACCGGAGGTTGAACAGCTCCTCCTTGGCTTCACCGAGCTTGGTCATCAGCTCGTCCCGGCCGAGGTTGCGCAGCTCAGCTGCGGTCACGGTGGTAGCCATCAGTTCTCACCTGCCTCTCGGGTGATGAAGCGGCACTTCATCGGCAACTTGTGGATCGCGCGGCGCATCGCCTCGCGAGCGATGTCCTCCGGTACGCCGGACAGCTCGAACATCACGCGACCGGACTTGACGTTGGCGATCCACCATTCCGGCGAACCCTTACCGGAACCCATCCGGGTCTCGGCCGGCTTCTTGGTCAGCGGACGGTCCGGGTAGATGTTGATCCACACCTTGCCGCCACGCTTGATGTGCCGGGTCATCGCGATACGCGCGGCCTCGATCTGCCGGTTGGTGACGTAGTGGCTCTCCAGCGCCTGGATGCCGAAGTCACCGAAGGCGAGCGTCGTACCACCCTTGGCCGCGCCGGAGCGCGTCGGGTGGTGCTGCTTGCGGTGCTTGACCTTGCGGGGGATGAGCATTGTTCAGCTCTCCGTTCCGGTCGTCTCGGCGGGCTTGTCAGCCGCCGGCGCGGACGCCTCGGCCGCCGGAGCGGCGTTGTTGTCACGACGGTTGTCACGACGGTCGCCACCACGGCCACCACGGTCACCACCGCGACCGCCACGGTCACCACGGTCGCCACCGTCACGACGGGCCGGACGGCCACGCTGCTGGGTCGCGGCGCGAGCAGCGGCCTGCGCCTCACGCTCGGCGCGAGTGCCGGCGACGTCGCCCTTGTAGATCCAGACCTTCACGCCGATCCGGCCGAAGGTCGTCCGGGCCTCGTAGAAGCCGTAGTCGATGTCGGCCCGCAGTGTGTGCAGCGGGACGCGACCCTCGCGGTAGAACTCCGACCGCGACATCTCCGCGCCACCGAGCCGGCCGGAGCACTGGATCCGGATGCCCAGGGCGCCGCCACGCATGGTGGTCTGCATCGCCTTGCGCATCGCGCGGCGGAACGCCACGCGGCCGGACAGCTGCTCGGCCACACCCTGTGCGACCAGCTGAGCGTCGACCTCGGCGTTCTTCACCTCGAGGATGTTCAGCTGCACCTGCTTGCCGGTGAGCTCCTCCAGGCTGCCCCGAATCCGGTCCGCCTCGGCGCCGCGGCGACCGATGACGATGCCCGGACGAGCGGTGTGGATGTCGACCCGGACCCGGTCACGGGTGCGCTCGATCTCCACACGGGAGATACCGGCGCGCTCCATGCCCTTGCTCAGCAGGCGACGGATCTTGACGTCCTCGCCCACGTAGTCCTTGTACAGCTTGTCGGCGTACCAACGACTCTTGTGATCGGTGCTGATGCCGAGACGGAACCCGTGCGGGTTAACCTTCTGTCCCACGTCAGGACTCCTTCTTCTCAGCGGTGGCCTTCTTGGTGGCCGCCTTCTTGGCGGTCGCCTTCTTGGCCGGCTTCTCGGCGGCCTCGGCCGGCTTGTCGGCAGCCTTCTTGGCAGCCTTCTTCGCCGGTGCCTTCTTCGCCGTGTCCGCGGTGTCCGCGGACTTCTTGGCGGCCGCCTTCTTGGCCGGTGCCTTCTCGACCGGCTCGTCGGTGACCCGCGGCGTGACCACGATGGTGATGTGGCTGGTCCGCTTGTCGATCCGGGTGGCCCGGCCCTGTGCACGCGGGCGGTGACGCTTCAGCGTCGGTCCCTCGTCCACCAGGACCTTGGCCACGACCAGGTCGGCCCGGCTCAGGTGCTCGGTGCCCTCGGCGTTCGCCGCGGCGCTGTCGACGACCTTGTACACGGTCGCGGCAGCGGCCTGCGGGGCGAACTTCAGAGTGGCGAGTGCGTCGTCGACGCCCAGACCGCGCACCAGATCCCCCACGCGGCGCGCCTTCATCGGCGTCACGCGGACGAAGCGCGCGACCGCGAAAGCCCCGGGCTGCTCGCCCAGCAGGCTCTCGCGACGGGCGCTGATCGCCCTACGCTCTTGAACGCTCATGATGTTCGAATCTCTCCGTAGATTGCTTTCGCTTCGTCACTGTCCTCGCGGATCAGCGACGCCGTGACTTCCGGTCGTCCTTCTCGTGACCCTTGAACGTCCGGGTCGGGGCGAACTCGCCGAGCTTGTGCCCGACCATCGAGTCCGTCACGAACACCGGCACGTGCTTGCGGCCGTCGTGCACCGCAATCGTGTGGCCGATCATGTCCGGCACGATCATCGATCGGCGAGACCAGGTCTTGATGACGTTCTTGGTGCCCAACTCGTTCTGCACCTCCACCTTCTTTGCCAGGTGGTGGTCGACGAACGGGCCCTTCTTCAAGCTGCGTGGCATTGTGGCCGGCTCCTATCAGCGCTTCTTGCCGGCCTTGCGGCGCCGGACGATCATTCGGTCGCTTTCCTTGCGGGTGCGGGTCCGGCCTTCCGGCTGGCCCCACGGTGACACCGGGTGGCGACCACCCGAGGTCTTACCCTCACCACCACCGTGCGGGTGGTCGACCGGGTTCATCGCGACACCGCGGACGGTCGGGCGCTTGCCCTTCCAGCGCATCCGGCCCGCCTTGCCCCAGTTGATGTTCGACTGCTCGCCGTTGCCGACCTCACCGAGGGTGGCGCGGCAGCGTACGTCGACCATCCGGACCTCGCCGGACGGCATCCGCAGGGTAGCCATCCGGCCCTCCTTGGCGACCAGCTGAATGCTGGTACCGGCGGAGCGGCCCATCTTGGCGCCACCGCCCGGACGCAGCTCGACAGCGTGGATCGTGGAACCGACCGGGATGTTGCGCAACGGCAGGTTGTTACCGATCTTGATGTCGGCGGCCGGGCCGTTCTCGACGACGGTGCCCTGCTTCAGGTTGGTCGGGGCGAGGATGTAGCGCTTCTCGCCGTCGACGTAGTGCAGCAGTGCGATCCGTGCGGTCCGGTTCGGGTCGTACTCGATGTGCGCGACCTTGGCCGGCACGCCGTCCTTGTCGTACCGCTTGAAGTCGATCAGCCGGTACGCCCGCTTGTGACCGCCACCGTGGTGCCGGGTGGTGATCTTGCCGGAGTTGTTCCGGCCGCCCTTCTTCGGCAGCGGACGCAGGAGCGACTTCTCGGGGGTCGAACGGGTGAGCTCGACGAAGTCGGCCACGCTCGAGCCACGGCGGCCCGGCGTCGTCGGCTTGTACTTGCGGATTCCCATTACGACTGGCCTCCGAAGATGTCGATGCGGTCGTCGCCCTTGAGGGTCACGATCGCCCGCTTGGTGTCCGGGCGCTTACCGAAGCCGGACCGGGTCCGGCGCCGCTTGCCCTTGCGGTTGAGGGTGTTGACGTCGCTGACCTTGACCTTGAAGACCTTCTCGACCGCGAGCTTGATCTCGGTCTTGTTGGCGTCCGGTGCGACCTCGAACGTGTACTTCTGCTCGTCCAGCAGGCCGTAGCTCTTCTCGCTCACGACCGGCCGGAGCAGCACGTCGCGGGGGTCCTTGTTGACTCCGTGGCTCATGCCTCTACCTCCTCGGCCTCAGTCGACGTTGCGACGGCCTTGACTGACTTGCCCTTGGGCGCGCCGGCGACGAACGAGTCGAGCGCGCTCTTGGTGAACACGACCGCGTCGCTGCACAGCACGTCGTACGCGTTGAGCTGGTCGGCGGCGATCAGGTGCACGTGCTGCACGTTGCGCAGGCTCAGCCAGGTGACCTCGTCGGCGCGGTCGACGACGACCAGCGCCTTACCCGGCTCGGTCACCTCGCTCAGCACCTTCAGGGCCGACTTGGTGGAGGGCTTGTCGCCGTCCACGAAGCTCTCGACCACGAACACCTGGCCGTCCCGGGCCCGGTCCGACAACGAGCCGCGGAGCGCGGCGGCGATCATCTTCTTCGGGGTCCGCTGGCTGTAGTCGCGCGGCGTGGGGCCGAAGACGACGCCACCACCGGTGAACTGCGGCGCGCGGGTCGAACCCTGGCGGGCGCGACCGGTGCCCTTCTGGCGGTACGGCTTGGCGCCACCGCCGGACACCTCGCCCCGGGTCTTCACCTTGTGCGTGCCCTGGCGGGCCGCGGCCAGCTGGGCCACCACGACCTGGTGGATCAGCGGCACGTTGACCTGGACGTCGAACAGCTCGGCCGGAAGCTCGGCGGAACCCTTCTTGCTGACCTTGTCGCCCTTGACGACGACGACGTCGACGGTGCTCACTTAGCAGCTCCCTTCGCGGCGTTGCGGATCAGCACGAGGCCGCCCTTGGGGCCTGGTACGGCGCCCTTCAGCAGGATCAGGCCGCGCTCGGTGTCGATCGCGTGCACCGACACGTTCTGCGTGGTGACCTGCTCGGCGCCCATCCGGCCCGCCATCCGCAGGCCCTTGAAGACCCGGCCCGGGGTGGCGCAGCCGCCGATGGAACCCGGCGAGCGGTGCTTCTTGTGCACACCGTGGGTGGCGCGCAGACCGTGGAAGCCGTGCCGCTTCATGACACCGGCGAAACCCTTGCCCTTGCTGGTCGCGGAAACGTCGACCCGCTCACCGGCCTCGAAGGCCTCGGCCTTGATCTCCTGGCCCAGGGTGTACTCACTGGCGTCGGCGGTGCGCAGCTCCAGCAGGTGGCGCCGCGGCGTCACGCCGGCCTTGTCGAAGTGACCGCGCATCGGCTTGGTCACCTTCCGCGGGTCGATGTCGCCGAAGGCGATCTGGACGCCGTCGTACCCGTGGCTGGCCGAGGTGCGGACCTCGGTCACGACGCACGGGCCGGCCTGGACCACGGTCACGGGGACGACGCGGTTGTTCTCGTCCCAGGTCTGGGTCATGCCGAGCTTGGTGCCCAGCAGACCGCGCGTGTTCTTTAGCTTGCTCATTGGCTGTTCGCGTCCCTCAGAGCTTGATCTCGATGTCGACGCCGGCCGGCAGGTCGAGACGCATCAGCGAGTCGACGGTCTTCGGCGTGGGGTCGATGATGTCGATGAGCCGCTTGTGGGTGCGCATCTCGAAGTGCTCGCGGCTGTCCTTGTACTTGTGCGGCGAGCGGATGACGCAGAACACGTTCTTTTCCGTCGGCAACGGCACCGGGCCAGCAACCTTCGCACCAGTACGCGTCACCGTGTCGACAATCTTGCGTGCCGAGCTGTCGATGACCTCGTGGTCGTAGGCCTTCAGCCGGATGCGGATCTTCTGTCCCGCCATCGCTTCGCTTTGTCCTTCTCTATCGTCTTCGCCTTCGTTGCTCCGACCCCCGCGGTCGGGTGTGTCGCGTGCGCGGAACGCACGTGACCTACCGCTTCGTCGACCTGGATTGGAGATCGGGGACCGGTCTCGGACCGGAACCCGGCAAGGTCTCCGGTCCGGCGCACCAGCCGGGTCAAGAGGACCTGGGGCGCGCCCCGGCGGCCTCGCCTGAGCAACCTGAATATTGTGCCATCGATCGGCATCGGAACGCCAATCGGGTGGCTTTCACGCCTGATCCGGTACCACCTGAGCGCCGGATCGGGCGCAAAAGCAGAGGTCCGCGGGGGCTCAGTGAGCGAGCCCTCGCGGACCTCGTGAGATCACTTGATGATCTTGGTGACCCGGCCGGCGCCGACGGTGCGGCCACCTTCACGGATCGCGAACTTCAGACCGTCCTCCATGGCAATCGGCTGGATCAGCTCGACCGACATGTCGGTGTTGTCGCCCGGCATGACCATCTCGGTGCCCTCGGGCAGCGTGACGACACCGGTGACGTCGGTGGTGCGGAAGTAGAACTGCGGGCGGTAGTTCTGGAAGAACGGCGTGTGACGGCCGCCCTCCTCCTTCGAGAGGATGTAGACCGACGCCTCGAAGTTCGTGTGCGGGGTCGTGGTGCCCGGCTTGATGACGACCATGCCGCGCTCGACGTCCTCGCGCTTGGTGCCACGAAGCAGCAGACCGACGTTCTCGCCGGCCTGGCCCTCGTCGAGCAGCTTGCGGAACATCTCGATACCGGTGACCGTGGTGGTCTGCTTGGTCTCGCGGATGCCGATCAGGTCGACGGTCTCGTTGACCTTGACGACACCGCGCTCGATCCGGCCGGTGATGACCGTGCCGCGACCCGTGATGGTGAAGACGTCCTCCACCGGCATCAGGAACGGCTTGTCGATCTCGCGCTCCGGCTGCGGGATGTAGTTGTCGACCGCGTCCATCAGCTCGAGGATCGACTCACCCCACTTGGCGTCGCCCTGCAGTGCCGGGTGCGCCGCGACCTTGACAACCGGTGCGTTGTCGCCGTCGAACTCCTGCTCCGAGAGCAGCTCGCGAACCTCGAGCTCGACGAGCTCCAGGATCTCCTCGTCGTCGACCATGTCGCACTTGTTCAGGGCGACGACCATCGCCGGCACGCCGACCTGACGGGCGAGCAGCACGTGCTCACGCGTCTGCGGCATCGGGCCGTCGGTGGCGGCGACGACCAGGATCGCACCGTCCATCTGGGCCGCACCGGTGATCATGTTCTTGATGTAGTCCGCGTGACCCGGGCAGTCGACGTGGGCGTAGTGCCGGGCCTCGGTCTGGTACTCGACGTGCGCGATGGAGATGGTGATACCGCGCTGACGCTCTTCCGGCGCCTTGTCGATCTGATCGAAGGCCGACGCCTCGTTGAGGGTCGGGTACTTGTCGTGCAGCACCTTGGTGATCGCCGCGGTAAGCGTGGTCTTACCGTGGTCGATGTGACCGATGGTACCGATGTTGACGTGCGGCTTGGTCCGCTCGAACTTCGCCTTCGCCACTGGGGCCCTCCTGGATAAATGTTGACTACGCCGTACGCCGACGCGCTGTGGGTGTGGTGGTCAGGAACGAGAAGTTACTCGCCCCGGGCCTTCTTGATGATCTCTTCCGCCACGTTCTTCGGAACCTCGGCGTAGGAATCGAACTGCATCGAGTAGGACGCGCGGCCCTGGGTCTTGGACCGCAGGTCGCCGACATACCCGAACATCTCGGACAACGGCACCAGGGCCTTGATGGCCCGGCTGCCACCGGGGCCTTCGTCCATCGACTGGATCTGGCCGCGGCGCGAGTTGAGGTCGCCGATCACTTCACCCATGTAGTCCTCGGGGGTGATGACCTCGACCGCGAACATCGGCTCCAGGATGACCGGAGTCGCCCGGCGGGCGGCATCCTTGAAGGCCATCGAACCGGCGATCTTGAAGGCGAGCTCGGACGAGTCGACATCGTGGTAGGCGCCGTCGGTCAGCGTGACCTTGACGTCCACCATCGGGTAGCCGGCCAGTACGCCGAACTCCATCGCCTCCTGGGCGCCCTCGTCCACCGACGGGATGTACTCCCGGGGGATGCGGCCACCGGTGACGGCGTTGACGAACTCGTAACCGCCTTCGCCGCCGGCCTCGACCGAGGTCGGCTCGACGTTGATGATCACACGCGCGAACTGACCCGAACCACCGGTCTGCTTCTTGTGCGTGTAGTCGACCTTCTCGACCTTCTTCTTGATGGTCTCGCGGTAGGCGACCTGCGGCTTGCCGACGTTGGCCTCGACGCGGAACTCGCGCTTCATCCGGTCGACCAGCACCTCGAGGTGCAGCTCGCCCATACCGGCGATGATCGTCTGGCCGGTGTCCTCGTCGGTCCGGACCTGGAAGGTCGGGTCCTCCTCGGCGAGCCGCTGGATCGCGACGCCCAGCTTCTCCTGGTCGGCCTTCGACTTGGGCTCGATGGCGACCGAGATGACCGGGGCCGGGAACTGCATCGACTCCAGCACGACCGGCTTGGCCGGGTCGCACAGGGTCTCACCGGTGGTGGTGTCCTTCAGGCCCATCACGGCGACGATGTGGCCGGCGCCGATCGCCGCGATCTCCTCACGCTTGTTCGCGTGCATCCGGTAGATCTTGCCGATCCGCTCCTTGCGGCCCTTCGTCGGGTTCAGCACCTGGGTGCCGGTCTCGAGCTTGCCCGAGTACACCCGGATGAAGGTCAGCTTGCCCAGGTGCGGGTCGGCCGCGATCTTGAACGCCAGCGCCGAGAACGGCTCGCTGTCGTCCGGCTTGCGCAGCACGACCTGCTCCGCGTCCCGGACGTCGTGGCCCTCGATGGCCGGGACGTCGATCGGGCTCGGCAGGTAGGCGTTGATCGCGTCGAGCAGGGGCTGGACGCCCTTGTTCTTGAACGCGGTGCCGGTCAGGACCGGGGTCAGCTTGCTGGCGATGGTCGCCCGGCGGATGGCCGCGACGATCTGCTCCTGGGTGGGCTCGTCGCCCTCCAGGTACATCTCCATGATCTCGTCGTCGGCCTCGGCCAGCGTCTCGATCAGCTTGTCGCGCCACTCGGCGGCGATCTCGGTGTGGGTCGCCGGGATCTCCTCGACGGTGTAGTCCTCACCCATCGTGGTCTCGCCGCGCCACGTCAGCGCGCGCATCCCGATCAGGTCGACGACGCCGATGAAGTCGGCCTCGGACCCGATCGGCAGCTGCAGCACCAGCGGCACCGCGGCCAGCCGGTCGACGATCATGTCGACACAGCGCATGAACTCAGCGCCGGTCCGGTCCAGCTTGTTCACGAAGCAGATGCGGGGTACGCCGTACCGGTCGGCCTGACGCCAAACGGTCTCCGACTGCGGCTCCACGCCGGCGACACCGTCGAACACGGCGACGGCACCGTCGAGGACACGCAGCGAACGCTCCACCTCGACGGTGAAGTCGACGTGGCCCGGGGTGTCGATGATGTTGATGGTGTGGTCTTTCCAGGTGCAGGTCGTCGCGGCGGACGTGATCGTGATGCCGCGCTCCTGCTCCTGCTCCATCCAGTCCATCGTGGCGGCGCCGTCGTGGACCTCACCGATCTTGTAGGTGATACCGGTGTAGAAGAGGATCCGCTCGGTCGTCGTCGTCTTGCCGGCGTCGATGTGGGCCATGATCCCGATGTTGCGGACCTTGGCCAGGTCGGTGGTGATTTGTACGGCCACCTCGGTGGTCTACCTCTCGATTCTGTACTGCGTCAAAGGGGTGAGCGCTGGGGTCCGGATCGGACCCCGGATCACCAGCGGTAGTGGGCGAAAGCCTTGTTGGCTTCGGCCATCTTGTGCGTGTCCTCGCGGCGCTTCACCGACGCACCGAGACCGTTGGACGCGTCCAGGATCTCGTTCATCAGGCGCTCGGACATGGTCTTCTCGCGACGCGCACGGGAGTACGACGTCAGCCAGCGCAGGGCGAGCGTGGTCGAGCGACCCGGCTTGACCTCGATCGGCACCTGGTACGTGGCACCACCGACGCGGCGGCTCTTCACCTCGATGCTCGGCTTCACGTTGTCCAGCGCACGCTTCAGCGTGATCACCGGGTCGGTGCCGGTCTTGGTGCGAGTGCCCTCGAGCGCGTTGTACACGATGCTCTGCGCGATCTGCTTCTTGCCGTCGACCAGGATCTTCGAGATCAACTGGGTGACGAGCGGCGAACTGTAGACCGGGTCGATGATGACCGGGCGCTTCGGGGCGGGGCCCTTGCGCGGCATTAGCTCTTCTCCTTCTTCGCGCCGTAGAGGCTGCGAGCCTGCTTCCGGTTCTTCACACCCTGGGTGTCGAGCGAACCGCGGATGATCTTGTACCGGACACCCGGGAGGTCCTTCACCCGACCACCGCGCACGAGCACGATCGAGTGCTCCTGCAGGTTGTGGCCGACGCCGGGAATGTAGGCGGTGACCTCGATGCCGCTGGTCAGGCGGACACGCGCAACCTTGCGAAGCGCGGAGTTCGGCTTCTTCGGCGTGGTCGTGTAGACGCGCGTGCACACACCACGACGCTGAGGGGAACCCTTCAGGGCGGGCGTCTTGTTCTTGGACACCTTGTCCTGGCGGCCCTTGCGGACCAGCTGGTTAATGGTGGGCACCGCGTGGGTCTCTTTCTGTCGTCCGGCTGGGTTTGTAGCTTTTGCCTGACCCCCGCGGTCGGGTGTGTCGCGTGCGCACGAGCAGACCGAAGCCGTAATCTTCCAGACTGTCGGCAGGAGTCCCGTGCCACGCGGCCCGATCCGTTGGACGAGGGGCACGCATGACGGCCCGAGAAAGACCCCGGGCACGATCGTTAAGACTAGCGGGTGCCTCAAGTGCGGTCAAAATGAGTAAAAGACCGCGGTCGGAGACGTTCCGCTAATCCATAGTACAGGGCCTCCGGAGTGACTCTTGGCAAGCGCTTCCAGAGGCCCTGACCTGGTGTCGTCAGACGCGGAACTCGACGTCCGTTATCAGGCCGTCGGCGACCCGGTAGAGGGCGAGCTGCGGGGTGGATCCGCCGTCGTCGTACGCGACCACGTGCTCCACCACCCACTCCCCCAGCATCAGCCGCTGGACGACCTCGGTCTTGCACTGGCCGGCGGCGAAGCGCGGGCGGTAGAACTCGCGCAGGAACCGGCGGCCCTTGAGTTCGGCGCCGTCCGCGAGCAGGATCCGGGCGTTCGGCGAGTACATGGCCAGGAAGGCCTCGAGGTCGTGGGCGGCGTACGCCGCGTGCTCCCGGCCGATCACCCGCGCGGCCGGGGTGTCGGCCGTGACGGGTGCCGTCACGGGTGCCGTCACGGGTGTAAGGGCGGGTGCAGGGGCGGCTGCAGGGGTGGCAGGGACAGGTGCAGGGGCCGGCTGAGTAGCGGGTTCAGCCGGGGCTTCCTGGACCGCGACGGCCGCCTTGGCTGCGGACGGCGTACGGCGGGTTGAAGTGGTCTTCTTCTTGGCCGGGGGTGGGACGAGGAGCTTGCCGTCCGCGCCAGGCTCTTCGCCGAGGTGGGCGATCGCCCAGTCCAGAGCCTTGGTGACGGCGGCGCGTGATTCTTCGGTGTGGTCGAGCATGTCGAACCCGTGGTGCCCTTTCGGTACGTCGATGATGTCCAGCGCGGCGCCGCCCGCGGAGACGAACTCCGCTACCGGACCGGCGAGCTCCTCACGCTCGAGTCCAGCTCTGGTCAGCAGCACCGGCAGGTCCTTGTGTTTGCCGATCACTTCGGCGGCGGTTACCAAATCGTCGACACCGGGCGGGGTGGCGAGCAGGGGGTAGGTCAGGGCGACGAAGCGCAGCCAGTCGGGGCGGCTGTCCAGCCACTCCCCGGCCAGCAGGCCGGCGCCGGAGAAGAACCACAACCCGACCCGATCGGGGTCAACTCGTGGGTCGGAACGCAGTACGCCGACCGCGGCCTCCACCTCGTCCGCGGCCGCGACCAGTCGGTCGAGGCCGTGAATCAGGCTGTGGTCGACGACCGCGGCCACCAGGCCCAGCCTGGCGGCAGCCGTCGCGTAGCCCTTGTAGACCGGCCAGTCCCGAGGCATCACCTCGAGGCCGGCCGGGCCAGGTCCCCCGTGCACGAAAAGAATTGCGCCGCCTCGGGCGGTACCGGGCGGGCGGTACAAGTCGATCTCCCCCAGGCGATCGACGCGTACGTCAGAACCTTCCAGAACCCCCAAGACGAAAGGCCGCAGGTAGGCCGGCAGATCCGTCATGCACCAATCTTGGCGCATGACGGGCACGCTGTGTGCCGCCACCCCGAGTGTCTTTCCCAAACCGCCGCACGAGGTCCGCAAGAACCAGCAAATCGCACCACCAAACACCCCAAAGCGCCGCCCAAACCTCACGCGCCACAAGCCCACCCCGCCCCCGCCCCCTCCCTCACGCGCCACAAGACCCACCCCGCCCCCGCCCTCTCCCGCACCCCGCAAGAGTCCCCGCCCACTTCCGCAGCACGACTCCCCAAACCGGTTCGGGAACGAGACCCACCCAGACCGGGGAGGATCATCCACCCGGATCGAGGTGCTCGCCTCCCCGAACCGGTTTGGGCGACGGAGGGGGCCGCGGGAGCTCGGCGTTGGAAGGGGTGGTGGCTCGGATCGGATATGCACAGGTGGCGAATGGCCGGGCGGGACGGGTGGTAGGCGGTGCATCTTCTCTGGCAGCGGATCCGCGGGCGATCCGCCGAGAGGAGTTCCATGCGAAACGTCGAAGCGGTGCCGGACGCCGGCCCACCTGACGAGATGGCCGACAGACTGACTCGGTTGTTCAGGGAGCTGTGTCACCGGCAGTCGGGCGCCTTCAGCAGACAGCAGGCGGTAGCACACGGGATCACGGACAAGGTCCTTTCGCGGCGGCGCCGTGCGCGTCAGATCCAGCAGGTCCACGGCGGGGTGTACGTCGACTTCACCGGGCCGCTGCCGTGGGAAACCAGGGTCTGGGCCGCCTGGCTCGCCTACGGCCCGGATGCCGCCCTCACCGGCGCCACGGCGCTGCGCTGGTACGGCGTCGAGGGCGTTGGCGGAGACGATCGCATTCACCTCGCGGTACCGCATTCGCGCAGGGTCGACCAGCGGGCCGGGGTTCTCGTCAGCCGCCATCGCGGTTTCGCAGCGCAACTACACGGCTCCCGGACTCCCCCGATCGTGCGGCTCGAAGTCGCGGCTCTGATGAGAGCGAGTGCAGACCCGAACGCGTCCCGGCAGGCCGCTCTGCTACTCGATGTCTGCCGCCAGCGCGCCTCTACTCCCCAGCGTCTGCTCGCCGAACTCGACTCGCTCAAAAGACTGCCCGCTCGCCAGGTACTCCGCCGGGTCGTACTGGACGCGGCGGACGGTGTGCAGTCGTTCCTGGAGCAGGTCTACTTGCGCCGGGTCGAGCGGGCGCATGCCCTGCCGACCGCTGAGCGGCAGGTCCGGGTCGAGTCGACGGACGGGTCTGGCCGACGCGTCCGTTATCGCGACGCCCTGTACTCGCCTTACGGACTCGTCATCGAGCTCGACGGGCACGCCGGTCACTCGGACTCCGAGTCGCGGTGGCGGGACATGCACCGGGACAATTCCACGGCGATGAGCGGCCAGCTGACCCTGCGATTTGGCTATCAACTGCTCGACGAGCCATGCCTGGCAGCCACGCAGGTGGCTACTGCGCTCCGCCTTCGAGGCTGGACCGGCACCGCGCGCGCCTGCTCGGCCAGTTGTTCCGTCGCTCGCAAGGCCGCCTAGACAGTCTGGGGAGGTTGCTCTGCCCAGAACGGGCAGCGGCCGTCCCCAAATCGGTTTGGGGCGGGCAGTGCCTCGAGGAGACAGGGCGAGGGCGGCGCCTCCCGGATCGGGAAGCGCCGCCCTCGGTATCAGTTCTTCATCGCCCCGTGCGGGGCGCGGTGACTCGGCTCAGTTCTGGTACGAACCGAGGTCGAAGTCGTCGAGCGGGACCGACTGTCCGCTGGACGGGCCGAAGTCGTAGTCGTACGACTCGTAGCCGACCATCGAGTACATCGCGGCCTTCGCCTCCTCGGTGGGCTCCACCCGGATGTTGCGGTACCGGTCCATGCCCGTACCGGCCGGGATCAGCTTGCCGATGATGACGTTCTCCTTCAGACCGACCAGCGAGTCGGACTTGCCGTGGATCGCGGCCTCGGTGAGGACGCGGGTCGTCTCCTGGAAGGAGGCGGCCGACAGCCACGACTCGGTCGCCAGCGAGGCCTTGGTGATCCCCATCAGCACCGGACGACCCGAGGCCGGCGTACCGCCCTCGGCCACGACGCGACGGTTCTCCGCCTCGAACATGATCCGGTCCGCGAGCTCACCCGGCAGCAGGTTCGCCTCGCCGGACTCGATCACCGTGACCCGGCGCAGCATCTGCCGGACGATGATCTCGATGTGCTTGTCGTGGATGGCCACACCCTGCGACCGGTACACCTCCTGGACCTCGTCCACCAGGTGCTCCTGCGCCTTGCGGACACCCAGGATGCGCAGGACCTCCTGCGGGTCCGGCGTACCCTGCGTCAGCTGCTGACCGACCTCGACGTGCTGACCGTCCTCGATCAGCAGGCGGCCACGCTTCGACACCGGGTAGGCGACCTCCTCGGAACCGTCGTCCGGGGTGAGCACCAGCTTCCGGGTCTTGTCGGTGTCCTCGATCGCGATCCGGCCCGCGGCCTCCGAGATCGGCGCCTTGCCCTTGGGCTGACGCGCCTCGAACAGCTCGACCACACGCGGCAGACCGTGGGTGATGTCATCACCCGCGACGCCACCGGTGTGGAAGGTCCGCATCGTCAGCTGCGTCCCCGGCTCACCGATGGACTGGGCCGCGATGATGCCGACCGCCTCGCCGATGTCGACCGGCTTGCCGGTCGCCAGCGAACGGCCGTAGCACTTCGCGCAGGTACCGGTCTTGGCGTCACAGGTGAGCACCGACCGGACCTTGACCTCCTCGAGCCCGGCCGCGACCAGCTTCGCGATCGACACGTCGCCCAGGTCGGCGCCGCCGGCGAGGACGACGTTGCCGTCGGCGTCCAGGGCGTCGGTGGCCAGGGTCCGCGCGTACGCGCTGGTCTCCACGTTCTCGGCGTGCACGACCTTGCCGGACGGGTCCTTCTCGCCGATCTGCTTCGGCAGGCCCCGCTCGGTGCCGCAGTCCTCCTCGCGGATGATCACGTCCTGCGACACGTCCACCAGACGACGGGTCAGGTACCCCGAGTCGGCGGTCCGCAGCGCGGTGTCGGCCAGACCCTTCCGCGCGCCGTGGGTGGCGATGAAGTACTCGACCACCGACAGGCCCTCACGGAAGTTGGACTTGATCGGCCGGGCGATGATCTCGCCCTTCGGGTTGGCCACCAGGCCACGCATACCGGAGATCTGCCGGATCTGCATCATGTTGCCTCGGGCGCCCGAGTGCACCATCATCCAGATCGGGTTGTCCTTGGCGAAGTTCTCCTCCATCGCCTTACCGACCTCGGCGTTGGCGCCGGTCCAGATCTCGATCAGCTCCTGGCGCCGCTCGGACGAGGTGATCAGACCTCGCTCGAACTGCTTCTGGACCTTCTCGGCCTGGGCCTCGTACCGCGCCATGATCTCCGGCTTGGACGGCGGCGTGCTGAAGTCGTCGATCGACACCGTCACACCGGAACGCGTGGACCAGTAGTAACCCAGGTCCTTCAGTGCGTCCAGCGCGTGCGCGACCTCGACCTTGGTGTACCGCTCGGCCAGGTCGTTGACGATCCCACCGAGCTGCTTCTTGCCCACCTCGGTGTCGACGAACGGGTAGTCCGACGGCAGCGCCTCGTTGAACAGCGCCCGGCCAAGAGTGGTCTCCAGAGCGAAGCCACCGTCGGCCGTCTCGAGCGCGCCTTGCGGTGCGGCCGAACCGTTGAGCCGGATGGTGATCTTGGCCTGCAGCGCCAACTCCTTGCGGTCGAAGGCCATCAGCGCCTCGGCCACCGAGCTGAACGCGCGGCCCTCACCGAGGGCACCGTCCTTCAGCATCGTCAGGAAGTAGATGCCGATGATCATGTCCTGGGTCGGCATCGTGACCGGACGGCCGTCGGCCGGCTTCAGGATGTTGTTCGTCGACAGCATCAGGATCCGGGCCTCGGCCTGCGCCTCGGCCGACAGCGGCAGGTGTACCGCCATCTGGTCACCGTCGAAGTCCGCGTTGAACGCGGAGCAGACGAGCGGGTGGATCTGGATCGCCTTGCCCTCGATCAGCTGCGGCTCGAACGCCTGGATGCCCAGCCGGTGCAGGGTTGGTGCACGGTTGAGCAGGACCGGGTGCTCGGTGATGACCTCTTCCAGCACGTCCCAGACCTGGGCGCGCTGACGCTCGACCATCCGCTTGGCGGACTTGATGTTCTGCGCGTGGTTGAGGTCGACCAGCCGCTTCATCACGAACGGCTTGAACAGCTCCAGCGCCATCGCCTTCGGCAGACCGCACTGGTGCAGCTTCAGCTGCGGGCCGACCACGATGACCGAGCGGCCCGAGTAGTCGACGCGCTTGCCGAGCAAGTTCTGACGGAACCGGCCCTGCTTGCCCTTGAGCATGTCGGACAGCGACTTCAGCGGCCGGTTGCCCGGGCCGGTGACCGGACGGCCACGGCGGCCGTTGTCGAACAGCGCGTCGACGGCCTCCTGCAGCATCCGCTTCTCGTTGTTGACGATGATCTCCGGCGCGCCCAGGTCGAGCAGTCGCTTGAGCCGGTTGTTCCGGTTGATCACCCGGCGGTACAGGTCGTTCAGGTCCGACGTGGCGAACCGGCCACCGTCGAGCTGGACCATCGGCCGCAGGTCCGGCGGGATCACCGGAACGCAGTCGAGCACCATGCCCATCGGGCTGTTGTTCGTCGCCAGGAACGCGGTGACGACCTTCAGCCGCTTCAGGGCGCGGGTCTTGCGCTGGCCCTTACCGGTCTTGATCGTCTCGCGCAGGTTGTCCGCCTCGGCCTTCAGGTCGAAGGTCTCCAGCCGGCGCTGGATCGCGGCGGCACCCATGGCGCCCTCGAAGTACTTGCCGAACCGCTCCTTCATGGCGCGGTAGAGGATCTCGTCGCCCTCGAGGTCCTGGACCTTCAGGTTCTTGAACCGGGTCCAGACCTCGTCGAGGCGGTCGATCTCGCGCTGCGAGCGGTCGCGCAGCTGCTTGACCTCCCGCTCGGCGCCTTCCTTGACCTTGCGGCGTACGTCGGCCTTGGCGCCCTCGGCCTCGAGCTGCGCCAGGTCCTCCTCGAGCTTCTTCATCCGCTGCTCGATGTCGTTGTCACGACGGTTCTCGAGCTGCTTGCGCTCCACGTCCACGCGACCCTCGAGCGAGGACAAGTCGCGGTGCCGCGACTCCTCGTCGACGTCGGTGATCATGTACGCCGCGAAGTAGATGACCTTCTCCAGGTCCTTCGGGGCGAGGTCGAGCAGGTAGCCGAGCCGCGACGGGACACCCTTGAAGTACCAGATGTGGGTGACCGGCGCGGCCAGCTCGATGTGGCCCATCCGCTCGCGGCGCACCTTGGAACGGGTGACCTCGACGCCACACCGCTCGCAGATGATGCCCTTGAACCGAACGCGCTTGTACTTGCCGCAGTAGCACTCCCAGTCCCGGGTGGGACCGAAGATCTTCTCGCAGAACAGACCGTCACGCTCGGGCTTGAGCGTCCGGTAGTTGATCGTCTCGGGCTTCTTGACCTCGCCGTGCGACCACTGGCGGATTTCATCCGCGGTCGCCAGGCCGATCCGAAGCTCGTCGAAGAAGTTCACGTCGAGCACGATGTGTTATCTCCCGATTGTAAAGATGGTCTGAGTGAGTTGGTTGTTGATCTCAAGCGCCAACGCGCTCAGACCTCCTCGACGCTGTTCGGCTCACGCCGGGACAGGTCGATGCCCAGTTCCTCCGCTGCACGGAAGACGTCCTCCTCGCTGTCGCGCATCTCGACCCGGCTTCCGTCGGACGAGAGCACTTCCACGTTCAGACACAGGGACTGCATTTCCTTGACCAGAACCTTGAAGGACTCCGGGATACCCGGCTCCGGAATGTTCTCGCCCTTGACGATCGCTTCGTACACCTTGACGCGGCCGACCACGTCGTCCGACTTGATGGTCAGCAGTTCCTGCAGCGCGAAGGCGGCGCCGTAGGCCTCCAGGGCCCACACCTCCATCTCGCCGAACCGCTGGCCGCCGAACTGGGCCTTACCGCCCAGCGGCTGCTGCGTGATCATCGAGTACGGACCGGTCGAACGCGCGTGGATCTTGTCGTCGACCAGGTGGTGCAGCTTCAGGATGTACATGTAGCCGACACCGACCGGTTCCGGGAACGGCTCACCCGAACGACCGTCGAACAGCTTCGCCTTGCCCTGCCCGTTGACCATCCGGACGCCGTCCCGGTTCGGCAGCGTGGAGCTGAGCAGGCCGGTGACCTCCTCCTCCGTGGCGCCGTCGAACACCGGAGTGGCGACGTTCGTCATCGGCTCGGCCGCACCGGCGCCGATCTTGATCAGCCGCTGCGCCCACTCCTCCTCGTTCTCCGGGTCGACCTCCCAGCCGCGGGAGGCGATCCAGCCGAGGTGGGTCTCCAGCACCTGGCCGACGTTCATCCGGCCGGGCACGCCCAGCGGGTTCAGGATCACGTCGACGTGGGTGCCGTCCTCGAGGAACGGCATGTCCTCGACCGGCAGGATCTTGGAGATGACGCCCTTGTTGCCGTGCCGGCCGGCCAGCTTGTCGCCGACCGAGATCTTCCGCTTCTGGGCCACGTAGACGCGGACCAGCTGGTTGACACCCGGCGGCAGCTCGTCGCCGTTGTCCCGGTCGAAGACGCGGACACCGATGACGGTGCCCTCCTCGCCGTGCGGGACCTTCAGCGACGTGTCGCGGACCTCGCGCGCCTTCTCACCGAAGATCGCGCGCAGCAGCCGCTCCTCCGGGGTCAGCTCGGTCTCGCCCTTCGGCGTCACCTTGCCGACCAGGATGTCACCGGTGGTGACCTCGGCGCCGATCCGGATGATGCCGCGCTCGTCCAGGTCGGACAGCATCTCGTCGGAGACGTTCGGGATGTCCCGGGTGATCTCCTCCGGGCCCAGCTTGGTGTCCCGGGCGTCGACCTCGTGCTCCTCGATGTGGATCGAGGTCAGCAGGTCCTGCTGCACGACGCGCTGGCTGAGGATGATCGCGTCCTCGTAGTTGTAGCCCTCCCACGTCATGAACGCGACCAGCATGTTGCGGCCGAGGGCCATCTCGCCCTCGTCGGTGCACGGACCGTCGGCCAGCGGCGTACCGACCTCGACCCGCTGACCGGCGTCCACCAGCGGGCGCTGGTTGATGCAGGTGCCCTGGTTCGAGCGGCGGAACTTCGCCATCCGGTAGGTCTGGTACGTGCCGTCGTCGGCGGCGATCTCGATCAGGTCGGCCGAGACCTCCTTGACCACACCGGGCTTGTCGGAGACAACCACGTCTCCGGCGTCGACCGCACCGCGGAACTCCATGCCGGTACCGACCAGCGGGGCGTCCGAGGTGATCAGCGGCACCGCCTGGCGCTGCATGTTCGAACCCATCAGCGCGCGGTTGGCGTCGTCGTGCTCGAGGAACGGGATCAGCGCGGTCGCCACCGACACCATCTGGCGCGGCGAGACGTCCATGTAGTCCACGTCGTCGACCGGCACGAGCTCGACCTCGCCGTGGCGGCGACGGACCAGCACGCGCTCCTCGGCGAACCGGTTGTCGTCGTTCAGCGCGGCGTTCGCCTGCGCGATGACGAACCGGTCCTCCTCGTCGGCGGTCAGGTAGTCCACCTGGTCGGTGACCTGGCCGTCGACGACCTTGCGGTACGGCGTCTCGACGAAGCCGAACGCGTTCACCCGGCCGTACGACGCGAGCGAGCCGATCAGGCCGATGTTCGGGCCTTCCGGGGTCTCGATCGGGCACATCCGGCCGTAGTGCGACGGGTGCACGTCGCGGACCTCGAAGCCGGCCCGCTCACGGCTCAGACCACCCGGGCCGAGCGCGTTCAGCCGGCGCTTGTGGGTCAGGCCCGCGACCGGGTTGGTCTGGTCCATGAACTGCGACAGCTGGGAGGTGCCGAAGAACTCCTTCAGCGCCGCCACCACCGGACGGATGTTGATCAGGGTCTGCGGCGTGATCGCCTCGACGTCCTGGGTCGTCATCCGCTCCCGGACCACGCGCTCCATCCGGGCCAGGCCGGTGCGCAGCTGGTTCTGGATCAGCTCGCCGACGGTCCGCAGCCGGCGGTTGCCGAAGTGGTCGATGTCGTCTTCCTCGACCACGATCTCGCCGGTCGGGGCGGGCAGCTCGGTCTTGCCTTCGTGCAGCGCGACCAGGTACTTGATCGTGGCGACGATGTCGTCGACGGTCAGCACCGCCATGTCGTGCGCCTCGTCACGGCCGAGCTTCTTGTTGATCTTGTAGCGACCGACCTTGGCCAGGTCGTAGCGCTTGCCGTTGAAGTAGTAGTTCTCCAGCAGCGCCTGCGCGGCCTCGCGGGTCGGCGGCTCACCCGGACGCAGCTTGCGGTAGATGTCGAGCAGCGCGTCGTCCTGGCCGGACGTGTGGTCCTTCTCCAGGGTCAGGCGGATCGACTCGTAGTCCCCGAACTCCTCGAGGATCTGCGCGTCGGTCCAGCCGAGCGCCTTCAGCAGCACGGTGACGTTCTGCTTGCGCTTGCGGTCGAGGCGGACGCCGACCATGTCCCGCTTGTCCACCTCGAACTCCAGCCACGCGCCGCGCGACGGGATGATCTTGGCGGTGAAGATGTCCTTGTCGGACGTCTTGTCCGGGGTGCGCTCGAAGTACACACCGGGCGAACGGACGAGCTGCGACACGACGACACGCTCGGTGCCGTTGATCACGAAGGTGCCCTTGCGCGTCATCAGCGGGAAGTCACCCATGAAGACGGTCTGGCTCTTGATCTCGCCGGTCTCGTTGTTCATGAACTCGGCGGTGACGAACAGCGGAGCGGAGTACGTGACGTCCCGCTCCTTGCACTCGTCCACCGTGTTCTTCGGCGGCTCGAAGCGGTGGTCGCGGAACGACAGCGACATGGTGCCGCTGAAGTCCTCGATCGGGGAGATCTCCTCGAAGATCTCTTCCAGGCCGCTGGGACCGGACAGGTCCGACCGGCCCTCGGCCTCGGCGGCGGCCACGCGGGCCTGCCAGGTTTCGTTACCGACCAACCAGTCGAAACTATCCACCTGCAACGCAAGCAGATCCGGAACCTGGAGAGGCTCGGAGATCTTTGCGAAGGAGATGCGGCGGGGGCCGGTGACGTTGGAAATGCTGTCGGACTGGGGGTTGCGCGAGGCGACCAAGGGGCGTCCTTCCACGGGCTCGCAAAATCACATCGGTGCTGGGAGCGCACGCCAAGCCGCCCCAGTCAAGTTGAGAACTCGAGCGAGGGCGAGAGAAAAGGCAGCGCAAAGCAATAGGCTACATGATCCAGGCAAGCCTGTCCAATGGGGTCCAATAGTTTGCCGTCGGACCACCATCTCCGTCAAGGACCGACCCGGAATCTCCAGTGAGCAGATCGCTCACGAGACACCCGGCGCCCCTCTGGTACGGAGTTAGGAAGAGATTACAGTCCGGCGATCTCCTGGACCAGCCATCGGTCCCCGTTTCGGACCATCGTGAACCGGGTCCGGTTCAGGTCCACCCGGGGACTACCCTTCGTGATCGTGCTGGTGGTCGTCTGGTTGACGAAGATGATCAGCGTGACCCGGTCGGCGTCGCCGTCGCGGACCCCGACCTCGCGGACGTCGGCCTTCACCGTGGCCTTGGTCTTGGTGGCCAGCTCGCCGGCCACCTTCGCGGTCTCGTCGAACTTCGCGGCGAACTCCGGAGTCATCGTCGCGCGCGCGGCAGCGAAGCTTTTGTCCAGGTCACGGTAGTCGTAGCTGAGCGCTGTCTCGGCTGCCTTCCGGCCCGCCGCGGCCGCCTGGTTGCGGGCGTCCTCGGCCTGTTTGCCGTGCCACGCCTTGATCCCGAGCACCGCCGCGACGGTCAGGGTGAGTACGACGACGACGCCGAGCGCGGCCGTCAACGCTGCCCCCAGACCGCGCTTCTGCTCACTCTCCGTAGAGATTTCGGCAGGCGGCGACTTCTCCAGAGTACCCTCGGAGACGTCTTCTGTGGCCGGGGTCACATCCTCCGAACGAGGCTCCTCGACCAGATCGTCGACCAGTTCGTCCTCGGCAACGACCTGGGTCGGGGCGTCCGGCTGGTCCGGTTTCGCCGTACGGCGCTGACCGGCGATCCGTGGGCGGCTGCGGCGGTCCGGCATCAGCCCACCACCTGCAGGTCGGCGGTCAGCCAGCGGTCCTTCTCGCGGACCATGTCGAGCTTGATCCGGTACCGGCGCTGGACGCCCTCGGCCGAGGCCGTGTTCGTCACCACCGCGTTCACGATCACCAGCACCTGAGCGGAGTCCTTGTCGTTGGAGACGACGGCGGCTTCCTTGACGTCGCCCTTGGAGGTCGCCTTGTTCGTCACCACGTCCGTCTTCACCGCCGCGATCCCGGCCTCGAACTCCTGCTTGAACTGCCCGGTCGAGTCATCGGTCACGCGTTTGAAGTCCGCGTCCGACGTCTGGTAGTCGTACGTCGTGAAGTCCAGCGCCAACTGCCGCGCCGCCTTCATCGCGCCGTCGCGTTGCGAGTCGGCCGCCCGCTGCTTGCTCAGGGCGACCACCGACAGCGTCAGGCCGGCGATCGCCACCAGGAGCAGCACGCTGAGAGCCCAGGCCAGCACCAGCCGGCCGTTCCGTGCGATCACTTGCCGGTCACCGGTCCAAGGATGAGTGCCTTCCAGGAGTCGCTGCCGAGCAGCTCCTGCTGTCCGCCGGTCGAGCCGAGGATCATTCCCGGCATCCCGTCGGTCCCGCCCGCGGCACCGGTCGCCGGGTCGTACCCGAGCCCGTAGCCGGCCCGGTTCAGGTTCTCGCGCGACGACGGCGACGGCTTGTTCTGCGAGCCGCGCACGTTGATCCCGCTCGACGGCGGCGCCGTACAACCGGCCTTGCTGTTCGCCGGGGTGTCCTTGACGTCCTGCGGGACCCGCTTGTTCGTCCCGCCGTACCCGGGCCGGCAGGCCGGCGGCTGGAGCCCGATGACCAGCCCGAAGTGCGCGTCGTAGTGCCCCTCGGCGTTCTTGGCCGGTACGACGTACCCGCCCATCGACACCGCCGGGTACACCACGAACAGCTGCTCGACGGCGTCCAGCCGGACCGCGGTCAGTTCGCTCACCGTCAGCAGGTTACCGAGCAGCACCGCGACGGACGCACTGTTGTCCTGGATCAGGCCGGTGATCTGGGTGGAGGCGAGCGAACCCTGGTCGATCACCTTGCGCAGGTTGCTGTCCGAGCTGACCAGGGTGTCCGACAGCAGCGCCAGGTTCTTCGCCCAGGTCTTGATCGCGTCGCCGCTGGCCACCTGGGTGGCGAGCACGGTGTCGCCGTCGTTGATCAGCTTGATGGTCTGCAGCACGTTCGCGTCCGCGTCGTCGATCAGCTTGCCGGAGCTGTCGATGATCTTCTGCAGGTCGGTGCCCTTGCCCTTCAGCGCCGTCCCGAGCTCGCGCACGGTGGTCCGCAGGCTCTCCTTGTCGACCGAGTTCACCAGCTGGTCCAGGTTCAGCAGCAGCTCGGTGGTGTCGATCGGGATCGCGGTGTCCTTGCGGTCGATCTTCGAGTTGTCCTGCAGGTACGGCGCCCCGTCGCGGCGCGGCTGCAGGTCGACGTACTGCTCGCCGATCGCGGACCGGTTCGCGACCACCGCGAGCAGGTCGTTCGGGATCTTGAACTTCTTGTCGATGTCCATGTCGACCTGGACGCCGTCGTCGAGCAGCTTCAGCTGCCCGACCCGGCCGACCGGCTGGCCGCGGTACGTCACCTCGGCGCCCGCGAAGATGCCGCCGGACTCGACGAAGCTGGCGCTCACGGTGTAGTCGGTGTTGACGATCAGCTTGTCGATCTGGGCGTACTTCGCGCCGACGAACGCGACGCCGACGACGGTGATCAGCAGGAACACCATCAGCTGGATCCGGACCGCTCTGGTGATCATCCGACCACCCCCGGCATCAGTGCCTTGGCCAGGTCGGGATCGAACCCGGACCGGTTCAGCGTCGGCGAGCAGACCGGCAGCCCGAGCACGGTGATGCACGTCGTCGTGGTCCCGGTCGGGACCGGCAGCGACGGCAGCGCGCTGCCTTGCCCCGTCGGCAGGTGCACCGGGAGGCTGATCCGGCCGGTCGGCAGCGCGGTCGGGCCGACTGTCGGCAACTGGATCCCGAGCAGGTTGTCGAGCGCCTTCTTGGTGTTCACGTCGAGCGTGATCCCGAGGTTGGTGTAGTCACCCTTCGCGGCTTTGGCGGCCTGGTCCGGGAACGGATAGGTGAAGAGCAGCTCCAGCGACTTCGGCAGGTTCTCCCCCGCCTCGGCCAGCTTGGTCAGGATCGGGTACAGCGACTGCAAGTTGGCCACCAGGTCCTTCTGCGCGGACGTGATCACCCGGGTCGCGGTGTTGCCCAGCGTGGCCAGCGCCTGCAGCGTCTTGACCAGCGCGGCGCGCTGCTTGTCGAGGGTCGCGATCGACGTCGGCAGCGAGTCGATCGCGGTCGCCAGCGTCGCCTTCTGCGCGTTCAGCTTCTTGGCCAGCGCGTCGACCGACTTGATCGCGGTGATGATCCGCGTCTTGTTCTGGTCCAGGGTGCCGACGAACGTGTTCAGCTCGGTCAGCACGCTGCGGATGGCCGGCTCGTTGCCGGTCAGCGCCTTGTTCAGCTCCTGCGTGATGATCTGCAACTGCGCGACGCCGCCGCCGTTCAGCAGCAGCGAGAGCGCGGACAGGACTTCCTCGACCTCGACGTTGCTGGTGGTCCTGGACAGCGGGATCAGCTCGCCGTTGTCGAGCCTGCCGCGGGCCTTCTCGGACCCGGTCGGCCGGGCCAGCGAGACGAACTTCTCGCCCAGCAGGCTGGTCTGGCGGATCGTGGCGTGCGTGTTGTCCGGCAGTTCGAGGCTCTTCGGCAGCTTGATCCGCACCTTGGCGACGTACCCGTCCAGCCAGACCTTCTCGACCGTGCCGACGGTGACGTCGTCGACCTTCACCGACGACTTCGGCACCAGGTCCAGGACGTCGGCGAACTCGACGGTGACCGTGTACGACGGCCCCTTGATCTTCGCGCCACCCGGCAACGGCAGCGAGTAGACGGAGAAGTCACAGCCGCTCAGCAGCGTCGCAAGCGCGATCACTCCGGCGACAATCGACGTACGGCGTCTCATCGGACCAGCCCCCCGAGCGTCGGGTCGACAGGGTCGGGGCTGTTCAGCGGGGCCTTCGGCGTCGGCGCCCACGGCGTACCGGCCGGGCCGCCGCTGACCGGTGCGGTGCCGGTCAGCTGCTCGATCAGCGGAAGCTTGGCGAGCGCGTCGAGGACGGGCTTCAGCGTCGAGCACATCGACAGCGGCTGGTTCGCCTGCAGCAGCAGCGAGCAGACGAAGGTCGCCGGGTCGTCGAGCTGTGCCAGGTTGATGCGCTGGTCCAGCGTGCCGTACTGCGGGTTGTAGATCCGGGCCAGGTTGCCGAGGCCGAGCGGCGCGGTGTCGAGCACCTCGGCCAGCGCAGCCTTCTCGTTCACCAGGATCTGCGACAGCTTGGTGGCGCCGGTGACGGTGTTCTTCACCAGCGTCCGGTTCTCCTTGACGAACGTCGCGACCTCGCCGAGCGCGGTGGCGAGCAGCGACAGCGCCGTACCCAGGTCCTTGCGCTCGCCCGCCAGGGTGGTCGAGGTGGTGGCGAAGTTCGTGTTGAACTGCCGGACCAGCTGGTCGTTCGCGGCCAGCGCGGACACGAACGTCTGCAGCTGCCGGATCGTGTTGAACAGCGCCGACGAGTTGCCCGACAGCGTGCTGGTCAGCTTCGAGACGTCGGTGATGGTCTGGTTCAGCTTGGCGCCTTGGCCGTTCAGGTTCTTCGCCGAGACGTCCAGCAGGCGGGCCAGCGCGCCCTGGTCGTTCGCGCCCTTCGGCCCGAGCGCCACGGACAGGTCGTTGAGGCTCTGGTAGATCTGGTCGAGCTCCAGCGGTACGGCGGTGCGCTCGAGCGGGATCTGCGCGCCGTCGGCCATCACGGCGCCCTTGGAGTACGCCGGGGTGAGCTGCACGTACCGGTCCGCGACGATCGACGGCGAGGCGATCACCGCCTTCGCCTCGGCCGGCACCTTGTGCTTGGCCTCCCACCAGAACGTCACCCGCACGCTCCGGCCGGCCGGGGTGACGCTCTCCACCTCGCCGACCTTGACGCCGAGGATCCGGACGTCCGACCCCGGGTACACCGAGACCGCGCGCGGGAAGTACGCCGTCGCCGTCACCCGGTCGGGCCTCGGCCACAGTGACACGGCGCCGACCACGATGATCACCAGGACCACTGCCATCGCGATCAGCCGGGAAATCGCATTCACCCGCATCAGCCGCCACCTCCCAGGATCGGCGGCAGCCCGGTCGGCAGCACCTTGGGCAACGGGATCTCCGGGACCGGCGCCAGGTTCTGCACGTAGGTGTCGAACCACGGCCCGGTGCCGAGCGTGTTCGTGAAGACCCGGACGAACGGCGCGAGGCCCTTGATGCTCGCGTCCAGCGAGGTCTGGTTCTGCAGCAGTACGGCGAGCACCGCGTTCACCTTCTGCAGCGTCGGCCCGAGGTCCTTGCGGTTCTCGCGGACCAGCGCGGTGATCTGCGCGGACAGCTGCTGCGTCGACACCAGCAGCTGGTGGATCAGCGCCCGCCGGGCCTGTACGGCCTGGAAGACCTTGTTGCCGTCCTTCATCAGCTTGATCAGCTGCTGGTTGCGGTCGGCAAGCACCTTCGTGACCACGTTCGAGTGCTGCAGCAGCAGTTTGAGCTGCTCGTCGCGCTTGGCCACGTTCCGGGACAGCCGGGACAGGCCGGTCAGCGACGCCTGCACCTCTTCGGGCGTGTTCTTGAACGTCGCCGACAACGTGTCCAGGGCCTTCGCCAGCTGGGCGGTGTTGATCCGCTCGGTGGTGTTGGCCAGATCGGTGAAGGCGTCCACGACGTCGTACGCCGAGATCGTCCGGGCCAGCGGGATCTCGGAGCCCGGCTTGAGCTCGCCGGCGCCGGCCGGGTTGAGCTTCAGGTACTTCTGGCCGAGCAGGGTCTTGATCTTCATCTCGGCGCCGGTCTCGTCGCCGAGCTTCACGCCCTTGTCGACCACGAAGTCGACCCGGACGTGGGTGCCTTCGAGCTCGACGTCGCGGACCTTGCCGACGCGGACGCCGGCCACCCGGATCTCGTCGTTCGGCTTCAGGCCGCCGGCCTCGGAGAACTGCGCGGAGTACTTCGTCCCGCCGCCGATCAGCGGCAGGTCCTGCGCCTTGAACGCGGCCAGCATGATCAGCCCGATCACGGTCAGCCCGATTACGCCGATCGTCACCTGGTTCTGTTCCCGGAACGGCTTCACTTCTTGCACCTCGCCGAGTTCAGGTCGTAGGCGACCGGGATGCGGGTGCCGGTGGGCAGCGTGACGTTGCCGTCGAAGTTGCACAGGTAGAAGTTGAACCAGGAGCCGTACGACGCGGTGCGGGTCATCGTGTTCAGCTTCTCCGGCATGAACTGCAGCGTCTTCACCCAGATCGACTGGGTGTCGTCCAGTGTGGTCGCGACCGCGCGGAGTTTGTCCAGGTCGGCCTTGATCGGCACCCGGGTCTGCTGCAGCAGGCCGGCGGTCTTGGTGTTCAGCGAGTTGATCGAGGTCAGCGAGCTGAGGATCGGGTTGATGTCCTGGCTCAGCCCGGTGATGAACTGCTGCAGGTTGACGAGCAGCTGGGAGAAGTTCGCCTGCCGCTGGGAGACGATCTGCAGCGTCGAGGTCAGGTTCGTGATCAGGTCGCCGATCACCTGGTCGGCGTCGGCCAGCGTGGTGGTCAGCGAGGCCGTCTTGGCCAGCAGCGACTCGATCGTGCCGCCCTCCCCCTGCAGCACCTTGATCACCTCGAACGCGAACTGGTTCACGTCCGCGGGGGTGAGCGCGGTGAACAGCGGCTTGAAGCCGTTGAACAGCACCGACAGGTCGAGCGCGGGCGTCGTGCGTTCCTTCGGGATGACGCCGTTCTTCTTCAGCCGTTCGCCGCCGCCGATGCCGTCGGTGAGCGCGACGTACCGGTTGCCGACCAGGTTGCGGTAGCGCAGCGTCGCATGCGTCGAGGTGTCGATCACCTGGTCGGAGTCGACGCTGATCGTCACCATCGCCAACGTGTTCTGGTACAGGGCGATCTTGTCGACCTGCCCGACCTTCACCCCGGCGATCCGGACGTCGTCGCCCTGGTTCAGCCCGACCGCGTCGGTGAACACGGCTTTGTACTTCGTCGTCGGGTTGAAGCTGATGTTCCCGATCGTCACCGCCAGCAGCGCGGTCGCGATTGTCGTGACCACCACGAAGATCCCGAGCCGGACGGTGTCGAACGTGGTCTTCTTGTCGAAGAAGCTCATTTGAGGTTCACCTGCCCGCCGCGGAGGAGGGGCCCGACCATCAGGGTCGTCAGATCCGGTACGTCGTTCGCGGCGACGCCCATCTCCGGGCCGACGACCGAGTCGATGACCTTCTGCTCGTCCGGCGAGCCAACGCCCTGCGTGTCCATCGCGAACCCCGGCATCGCCCGGTTCAGCTGCAGGTTCAGCGGGAAGCGCTGGTTCTTGTTGTGGTCGCCGATCACGCCGTCGTCACCGGTGACGTACGGCGCCGGGTTCTCCTGGTTGTACGGACCGGGCTTCTCGCCGGGGACGCTGTAGTTCTTCCCGACACAGGTCGGTCCGCGGTGGTCCTTGTACACCGGCAACTCGTTCGGCTCGTACGGCGTCGGCTGGTTGGTGATCAACTCGAGGTTGATGTTCAGCCGGCCGTCGCGGAACGTGTCGTTCAGGATCGGGGCCGTTTCCGTCATCACCTGGAGGAAGCACGGCACCTCGGGCGAGTACCGCTCCAGCAGGTCGAGGATGGGGCGGGTGACCTGGCCGAGCCGGATCACCCTGTCCTCGTTGGCCTTCAGGAACGTGTCCCCGGTCGTTGACAGGTTCTGCACGTCGACGAAGAACTGCTGCAGCTGCTTCTGCTTCTCGACGACCGTGTTGCCGGTGATCGTCAGGTTCCGCAGGGCGCGGACCAGGTCCGGCGTCGCGTCGCCGTACAGATCGGCGACCTGGGTGAGCTTGGCAAGCGCGTCCATCAGCTTCGGGACGTGCGGGTTCAGCTTCTTCAGGTACCCGTCGAGCTGCGTGAGGGTGCCGGCGATCTCGGCGCCGCGGCCCTCGAGCGCGGTCGCGAGCGTGTTCAGCGTGGCGTTCAGGTCGGCCGGGTCGACCGCCTGGAGCAGCGGCAGCGCGTCGTTCAGCACCTTCTCGATCTCGATGCCGACCGCGGTCTTGTCCCGGCTGATCACGTCACCCGACTTGATGTGCGCGCCTTCTGTCCCGCTCGGCGGGACGAGCGCGACGTACTTCTCGCCGAACAGCGTCTTCGGCAGGATCCGGGCGCTGACCGCGGCGGAGATCTCGTTCACCTGGTCCGGCTTGAGCGCCAGGTCGACGGTCGCCTCGTCACCATCGGTGGACACGCCGCGGACCTCGCCGACGATGATGCCGCGCAGCTTCACGTCCGCGTGCTCGTTGAGCTGCAGACCGATGTGGCTGGTCTTGAGCTCGACGTCCACGGTCTTCGTGAAAACCTTGGCGTAGAACGCGTACGTCAGCCACAGCAGGAACACCAGGACGCCGATGAACGCGACGCCCAGCACCTTGTGCGAGATCAGCTTGGTCATCCGGCCAACCTCACCGTGGTCGTCGTACCCCAGATGGCCATCGACAGCAGCAGGTCGACGACGTTGATCACGACGATGGACGTCCGTACGGCGCGTCCGACGGCGACGCCCACACCGGCGGGGCCGCCGCTCGCGTGGTAGCCGTGGTAGCAGTGCACCAGGATCACGAGGACCGAGAAC
This sequence comes from Kribbella sp. NPDC055110, assembly GCF_053607525.1. NCBI lineage: Bacteria > Bacillati > Actinomycetota > Actinomycetes > Propionibacteriales > Kribbellaceae > Kribbella > Kribbella sp. NPDC055110. The sequence goes on along the minus strand of NZ_JBSGTS010000013.1, from coordinate 149,705 downwards.
ACCAGCACCTTGCCGAACGACCAGAGCACGTCTCCGGGTGGCAGGAACAGGTGGAAGTAATGGTCGTACGTGCCCGTGCTCTGCCCGTAGAACGTGGTGACGGTGAGTCTCGTCGCGAAGTACGAGGAGAGCAGGCCGACGACGTACAGCGGGATCACCGCGACCAGGCCGGCGATGATCCGGGTGGTGACCAGGAACGGCAGCGACGGGATCGCCATCACCTCGAGGGCGTCGATCTCCTCGCTGATCCGCATCGCGCCGAGCTGCGCGGTGAAACCGCAGCCGACGGTCGCGGCGAGCGCGATCCCGGCGATCAGCGGGCCGATCTCGCGGGTGTTGATGTACGCCGACACGAAGCCGGCGAACGCCGACGTACCGATCTGGTTCAGCGCCGAGTAGCCCTGCAGACCGACCTCGGTGCCGGTGAAGAACGCCAGGAACGTGATCACGCCGACGGTGCCGCCGATCACCGCGAGCGCGCCGCTGCCGAGCGTGACCTCCGCGAGCAGCCGGAGGATCTCCTTGCGGTACCGGGTGACGGACTTGCCGGACCAGGCCAGCGCCTTGATGTAGAAGGCGAGCTGCTCACCGAGGTGGTCGAGCGAGTTCAGCGGCTTCTTGACCAGCACGTCCATGAGGGCCGACACGTCAGGCCCCCTTCGGCGGAACGAGCTGGAAGTAGATCGCGGTCATCGAGAAGTTCGCGACGAACAGCAGCATGAACGTGATGACGACCGACTGGTTCACCGCGTCGCCGACACCCTTCGGGCCGCCGCCCGCGTTGCAGCCCTTGTACGACGCGACGACCGCGGCGATGAACCCGAAGACCAGCGCCTTCGCCTGCCCCTGCCACAGGTCGGGAAGATGCGCGAGCGCGGTGAAGCTCGCGATGTAACTACCGGGTGTGCCGTCCTGGAGGACGACGTTGAAGACGTAGCCGCCCATCACGCCGACCACGCTGACGAAACCGTTCAGGAAGAACGCGACCAGCATCGTCGCCAGCACCCGCGGTACGACGAGACGCTGGATCGGGTCGATACCGAGCACCATCATCGCGTCCAGCTCTTCGCGGATCTTGCGCGAGCCGAGGTCCGCGCAGATCGCCGAGCCGCCGGCCCCGGCGATCAGCAGCGCGGTCGCGATCGGCGACGCCTCCCGTACGACGGCCAGCACCGCAGCGGATCCGGTGAAGGCCTGCGCGCCGAACTGCTTGATCAGGCCGCCGACCTGCAGCGCGATCACGGCACCGAACGGGATCGCGACCAGCGCGGTCGGGATGATCGTCACGCTCGCGACGAACCAGGCCTGCTGGAGGAACTCCTTCACCTGGAACGGCCGCCGGAACGTGGCCCGGCCCGTGTCGAGCGCGAAGGCGAACAGCGAACCTGCCTGCTTCAGCGGGGCGGTAGCAGATACGGTCACCTGGCCCCCACTGTCGAAGTGGCGAACGAACCCGGCGGCGGGGTGATGCCGTGCTCCCGGCACCATGCGCCCGGCTCCCGCTGGGTCGGCCGGAGCATGCCGCTGCTGGGCAGCTGCTGGATCGGGATCGGCGGCAGCGGCGGCAGCTCCTGGCCGGCCTCGGCGGCCAGCTCGTCGGCGTCCTTCTCCTCGGACATGCCGATCGGGCCGACCATCTGCGCGTTCAGGAACTGGCGGACCACCGGCTCCTCGCTGGACAGCAGCATCTCCCGCGGGCCGAACATGGCCAGGTGCCGGTGGTAGAGCATGCCGATGTTGTCCGGCACGGTGCGCGCGGTGTTGACGTCGTGCGTGACGATCAGGAACGTCGGGCTGAACGCCTCGTTCAGGTCGATCATCACCTGGTTCAGGAACGACGTACGCACCGGGTCCAGGCCGGAGTCGGGCTCGTCGACGAGGAGGATCTGCGGATCCAGCACCAGCGCGCGGGCCAGGCCGGCCCGCTTGCGCATCCCGCCGGAGATCTCGCCGGGCAGCTTCTTCTCCGCGCCCACCAGGCCGACCATCTCCATCTTCTCCATCACGATGGAGCGGATGTCGGACTCGGACTTCTTGGTGTGCTCGCGGAGCGGGAACGCCACGTTGTCGTACAGGTTCATCGAGCCGAACATCGCGCCGTCCTGGAACAGCACGCCGAACAGCCGCCGTACGTCGTACAGCTCGCGCTCGCTGCAGGTGGCGATATCGGTGCCCTCGATGTACACGTGACCCTTGTCGGGCTTGAGCAGACCGATCAGCGTCTTCAGGAACACGGACTTGCCGGTACCGGACGGGCCGAGCATCACGCAGATCTCACCGGCCGGCAGCGTCAGGGACACGTCGCCCCAGATCAGCTGGCTACCGAAGGATTTGGTGAGACCTTCGACGCGGACTTCTACGCCCACCGGCCCTCCTCACGGGAATGTCTGCTGGCCCCGACCGACGACGTTCTGCCGTCCCAACGACGGGGCAGTGGCCCAGGTTACGCACGAGTACGGTTTTGCGTAACCCCTGAAAGTCAAGCGATTGCGATCCTAGCCAGACCGATACGCGCGAAGGGCGGCCTCCCGCGGGAGACCGCCCTTCTCAACACATTCGTTACGTCCCTTGACGGAACGTAAGCAGGAGGGTGCCCGGGAACTCCGCGCAGTAGGCGGGGAGTTCCCGGGTGCCCTCCTAAATCACTTCAGGGTGACGGTGGCCCCGGCGCCCTCGAGGGCCTCCTTGGCCTTCTCCGCGGCAGCCTTGTCGACCTTCTCCAGGATCGCCTTGGGGGCCGACTCGACGAGGTCCTTGGCCTCCTTCAGGCCGAGGCTCGTGAGACCGCGCACCTCCTTGATGACCTGGATCTTCTTGTCGCCGGCCGACTCGAGGACGACGTCGAACTCGTCCTGCTCCGCGGCCTCTTCGGCAGCGGCAGCCGGCGCGCCCGGAGCAGCGGCAACGGCGACCGGGGCGGCGGCGGTGACGCCGAACTCCTCCTCGAACGCCTTAACGAACTCCGACAGCTCCAGCAGGGTCAGTTCCTTGAACTGGCCGAGGAGCTCTTCGGTGCTGAGCTTCGCCATGGTGGCGGTCCTTCCTAACAATGGTGCTTGGTGATCACTGATGGGGGTGTTGCGTGAGCTGCCTCAGCTGTCCGCTGCGGCAGTCTCCTCGGTGCTCGCCTCGGCAGGTGCCTCGACCGTGTCCTGGACGGTGTCCTGAACCGTGTCCTGGACGTCCGCCACTGCGTCCTGCACAGGGGCGGCGGGCAACTTGTCCTGCAGCGCCGCGAACAGGCGCGCGGCCTGCGACAGCGGAGCAGCGAACAGCGACACCGCTTGCTGCGGGGCCGCCTTCATCGCACCTGCGAGCTTCGCGAGGAGGACCTCACGCGACTCCAGGTCAGCGAGCTTGCTGATCTCGTCAGAGCCGAGTGCCTTACCGTCCAGCACTCCACCCTTGATGACGAGCAGGGGATTCGCCTTGGCGAAGTCACGCAGACCCTTGGCCGCAACCACCGGGTCGCCCTTGATGAAGGCGATTGCCGAGGGACCTTCGAGCAGCGAGTCGAACGAGTCGACTCCCGCATCCTTGGCCGCGATCTTGGTCAGCGTGTTCTTCACCACGGCGTAGTTCACGTCGTCACCGAGCGAAACTCGCAATTGCTTGAGCTGCGCAACGGTGAGACCGCGGTACTCGGTCAGCACGGCGCCGTTGGAGCTACGGAACTCGTCCGTCAGCTCCGCGACAGCGGCTGCCTTGTCCGGCCTCGCCATGGGGGTCTCCTTCTTTCGGCTTCCACGCCTAAGACCCCTGACAATGAAAAACGCCCCTGCGCAGGCGCAAGGGGCGTGAACATACAGATGTCACTATCCAAGTCACCTACGCGGGCCGCCCACCTGAGTGGGACCTTCAGCTACCTAGGGCAGCAACCAGCGGTCTTCGGCTCGATAACAGTATCAACGTCTAGCTTGACAACCAAATCGGTTGTCAAGCCGACTGTTCTGCTCGCGGATGCGGCGGGATCCAGCGGTGCATCGCCGTCGCGGCAGCCCACCCCGTCCCCGCCATGATCACGATCGCCGGAGCCAGCCCCAGCGCCGCTGTCGCGCCGGCCAGCAGCAGGGGTCCGGCGCCGTTGCCGGTGTCGGCGAACAGTCTGAACGCCCCCAAGAACTGCGCCCGCCCGACCGGCGGCGAGGCGTCCGCTCCGAGCGTCATAATCACCCCGGCGCCCAGGCCGTTCCCGATCCCCATCAGCAAAGCGACCGCGGTCAGCGTGACCGTCGTATGCGTCAACGGCAGCAGCAGATGCGCCAGCCCCAGTACGATCATCGACGGTACGGCGACCCACTTGCGACCGAGCCGGTCCATCACCGAACCGGCCGGATAGAACAGCAGCATGTCCACCGCACCGGACAGTCCGAAGATGATGCTGGTCGTCTGCGCGTCCAGTCCGATGTGCAGCGCCCACAGCGGGATCACCACCTGTCGCGACGCCCGCACCGCGCCGACAAGCAACGCTCCGACACCGAGAGTCCGCAGTACCGGGAAGTGGTCGCGGATGACACCCCAGGTGGACTGTGCCGCGATCGGTCCTCTGCCGCGCCGGTTCGCGACGTCCGGCAGGCTCACCAGGACCGCACAGGCGAGAAGTGCGGCCACCAGGTGCACCCAGTACGCGCCGTCCGTACCGAGGAACTTCATCGCGCCCGCACCGAGGAACGGGCCGATGAACGAGCCGATGCGTTGGACGCCGCCCAGTGTGGACAGTGCGCGGGCCCGCAGCGCGATCGGTACGGCCTCACTCAGGTAGGCCTGTCGGGCGAGGCCCCAGACCGCACCAGCCAGCCCGGTGCAGCCGATGGCGATGGCCAGGCCCCAGACCGTTGGAACTACCAGACAGGCAGCCAGTGCGACCGCAACGAGGACAGTGGCGGACAGCATCGCGCTGCGCTCGCCAATGCGGTTGGTGAGTGCGCCAGCTGGGATGTCGCCGATCACCTGGCCCAGTCCGGCTGCCGCAACGACCAGACCGGCTACGGCGACAGAGGCACCCAGGTGCGTGGCCGACAGCGCTACGACGGGTGCGATCGCTCCCTGACCGATTCCGTACAGCAAAGCGGGCAGATAGACCGCAGGTGCGATTTTCCAGAGGCTACGGGCCTGTGACATCACCGGCCGCCGGCCAGCGCCGTACTGCGGTCCCGGGCGACCGGGGTGGCCCCCAGCAACTCCGACACCGACCAGGCACCTTCGGCGACCCGCATCCCGTACTCCTCCATCCGCTCGACCGGCATCCGCATCTCGGGGCCGGACACACTCAGACAACCGGCGACCTCACCGGAGTAGCCGAACACCGGCGCTGCGACGCTGCAGATCCCCGGCGTCCGCTCGGTCCGCGACATCGCGTACCCGCGCCGGCGGATCACCGCGAACTGCTCCGCGAGCACCTCCGGGTCGGTGATGGTCGCGGGCAGCACCTGCTCGAGCGGGCCCTTCAGTACCTCCTGCTGCCGCTCGAACGGCAGGAACGCCAGCAACGCCTTCCCCGGTGCACCAAGCGGCAGCGCCACCGGCAGGCCGAACTCCGTGTAGGTACGGCGCAACTGGTGATGGCTCTCGACCTGGTCGAGCACGACACGCTGCCCTGACGGGAGCAACTCGTGCACGGCCGCGGTCTCCCCTGTGTCATCGCGGAGTGCACGCAGCACCGGCAGGGCAGCATCATGCAGTCCGGCCGGAATCCCACCGCTGTGCGCCAACTGCACGACCAGCGGACCGATCGCGTACCGCCGGTGGGCGGTCTGCCGCACAAGCCCGTTCTCCTGCATCGCCAGCAACAGCCGATGCACAGTGCTCGTAGACAGACCGGTCGCCCGCGCCAGGTCACTGATCCCCAGGTCCGGCGTCCGCGCATCAAAGCACCGAAGGATCGCCACAGCCCGATCAATCGACTGCACCGAACCCCGAACTTCCTGCATGGTGAAACCATATCCCACGATACGGGAAGACTGTCGAGCCATCTGGAAACTGTGGTCAACCCACGCGGTGCTACGCACGGCTCCTCCGTCGCCGCACTACGCGCCGGTCCCACCCACCCGTTTGCGCGCGGCTGGCGCCGCTCAGCGTGCGGCTACCGCCGCCAAACGACCGCCCCGTGCTTGTCGCAGACTCCGCTACGTCGCCGCGGCTGTCGAGGCGGTGGCGGCCGCGGGGAGGATCAAATCCGCGAGGATCCGGAAGTACGTGCGGGTTTTCGATCGCCGGCTGAACGAGTTCGGACCTCAGCGGTCGATCACGGAATTTCGTGAGCGCGCCCGCACGCTGGTGGCTGTGGCTTCCTGATCGTCAGGTGCCCGGCGTCCAGGAGCGTGGCGCGTCAGGATCGCGGAGCGAGGCGACGCGGATGGTCGCTTCGTTTCTGAGCCGTGGTTCGCGGCTCAGACGGCTGAGCAGCCAGGTGGTCATGCGGAACTCGCGGAGCGCAGCGTAGGTGCCGAAGCCCGACCAGCTACGAACGTCCCAGCCGTAGGCCTCGACGAAGGCGTCGTATTCGGGACCCGAATACCAGCCCAAGCGCTGGTAGACGGCTGGCACGACTAGGTCCCACTCGCGTGGGCCGAGGCTGAAGCGCTCGAGGTCGAGCAGCAAGGCTCTGCCGTCACTGCCGCGGATCGCGTTCTTGCGGTTCGCGTCCCCGTGGATCACGCAGATCGGCAGTCCTTCGCTCACGCGTGTGTAGTCGGCCTTGAGTTCTACAAGTCGTTCGGCGAGGAAACCTCGGTCGCTCGCGTTCAGCCCAGGCTCGGCGGCGGCGAGGTGCTCATCCAGGCGCACGAACGGATCCAGTGCCGGGATGTCGAAGTTCTTCGGTACCGGCAATGTGTGCAATCGACGCAGCAACTCCGCGAGTTCCGCCGTACTGGCCTCGGATGCTTCAAGAACCTCGTGCCACAAGGTGACGACGTGGCCGTCGACGGCGAACGGCTGCTGGATCGACTCCAGTGGCTTCACTACCGGCATGCCCTGAGTCGCGAGCCATCGCGCGGTCCGAACCTCGCCCAGCGCCCGCTCGCCCGCTGCGGATGCCGCTATCCGAGCTACCGTCTGCCGAGGCAGGCGAAAGACCGCGTTGTCGGCGATCGGGCCCAGCAACTCGATCTCGCTCGCGTCGAGCCCTAGCCCCGCAGCGACCGCCCGGACCACCGTGAACGCCGCCTCGCGATCAACTGCCATACGAGCAGTCTTTCATCCGCCCGCCGGCTCGCACGGTGACTCTGGCGCTTGGGGTGTTTGTGGAGGGGATGGCTGGATCGGCCTCGCAGCACCTAGGGTGACTGACGAACTACTTTTCGTCGTGTCGTTCCGACGTGGGGCGAGCCTGAGCGGAGGCTGAGGTTGTCCGAGCTTCGAGGTCGTCGTGATCGTGGTGACGACGACGGCGACTCGCGGGATGGGCGAACGCCTGGCGATGGCACAAGCACCTGACCGTCGTGACGGTGATCGACCTGATCGACCGTCGGATCTGAAGGCTGGTGACTCATCTGACAGTTCGCCAGCTCGTCGAACTGAACGTGAGACATCGGGCTCGCTCACTCCCCCTGAGAATCTCAACCGGTACCTGGACGAGTTGTACTGGCCTGGTTACTCGGCTCGGGCTGAGCAAGACCACCCATCGCCGGGAACTGCCGATGGACAACATGGCGAGCGGGACGCCGACGGACGTTCGGTCGCAAGTCGAGAGCCGGACCAAGCAGGCGTCGGTGCCGCTTCCAAGACAACGGCGGATGCGACTGCCGAGCAGAAGGATCCCTTCGCGTCGTACCCACCGGAGATGGCCCGAATCTCGCGCGCAGCGTGCCGACTGGATCAAGGCACGTGATGAGGGTCGCGATCTGGCCGGGATCCCGGAGCCCGCTGCCGAGCGAATCCCAACGTTCGAGGGTGGGAGCATCGAGTTTCGGTTCCGCCCCAATCCAGCCTTCGGACGATTTGAAGTCAGTACGATGTTCGTCGTTCCACCGAGAGATGAGAGCTGAGGTCTGAGCGCTATGCCCCAGATCGCCAAGTACTGGCTTCGTGATGGCGGCGGTCCGTTCGCGACCTTCCTGGTCGTTGTGGACACCTACTATCACCCAGAGGTTCGGAACGAGAACTTCGACGCTCTGATCCATCGAGCGCGCGCCAACCGGCCGGACGACGATCAGATGGCGACTTTCAAGTCCGAACTTGCACAGCTCTTGCAAGGTGAGCGCCACGGTCTCCATCCAGCCGCGATCAGTACCGCGGCGCAGTATGACGAATGGAACACCGACGATGAGTTCCTGGCCTGGCTGTGGCACGAGCTCTATCCGAGCGAGCCAATACCCGCGCCATAGCAGGGCGGGCCTCATCTCATCGCGACCGGACGCAACACCACCGAGATCCGGGCGAAGGACTCCAGCCGCAAGAACATCACGAAAGGTCGTGTCCAGCGGGTGAGCATCAGTGACTTGTGGAGTCGGATCGATGGCTGGCTTGTCCGGAACGCTCCTGCGACGTACGGCGTGCTCGCGCCGCCTGCGACCGACTCGGAGCTGGAAGCGGCCCAGCGCGTGGTCGCGCTGCCGGCCGAGGTGATCGAGTCGCTGCGGTGTCATAACGGGCTGATGTCCTGGGCGAACCTTCTGCCGGAGGCGCCGCCGTCGAGTGCGGGTCAGATCGCCGAGAACTGGCAGTTGCGGATGGATCTCGCCGCGGACCTCGACGGATTCGTCGTTCGTCAGCCGGAGTCGGAGCCCTACTGGCATCCGGCCTGGATCCCGTGGGCCGATGCCGACGGTGACCTTCAGGTCATCGACCTGCGGCCGGGCCCAGAGCGCGGGCGGCTGGGTATGGCGGCTCACGACGGGACCGGCGACTTCACGGTCAGTTGGCCGGACCTCACGTCGTACCTCTCAGAGGTGGTGCACTCCCTGCACCACGGCACCGGCGTCAACGGCTGGTACCCGTACCTCACCACCCACCAGGAGCTCTGGTGGGACCGCGGCCCGGACCAGGAGACCGTCAACGACGAGCCGCTGGTCCGGGTGCCGGTTCAGACCTAACTGAGGACGGCGAGGGCGTCGATCTCGACCAGCATGTCCGGCAGCGGCAGGCCGGTGAAGACGGTGGTCCGCGACGGCAGGACGCCGCTCGGCGTACGGGTCGACACGAATTCGGCGTACGCCTCGTTCATCGCGGCGAAGTCCTCGCGCTGGGTGAGGTAGACGCGCAGCATCACCACGTCGTCGATGCTCGCGCCACCGGCCTTCAGGATTGCCTCGATGTTCTGCAGGACGCGGGTGGTCTGGCCCTTCACGTCACCGGTGAACACGAAGTCGCCGCTGGCCGGGTCGACCGAGCCCTGGCCGGAGACCTGCAGGATGTTGCCCTTGCGGACGCCCTGCGAGAACACCGGCATCGGCGGCGGCGCGTCGGTGGTGGAGACTGCGCTCTTGTCTGACATGGGACCTCTCAGTTGTAGTCGGCACTGATCGCTTCGGCGGTGGCGAGCAGGTCTGGCAGCAGCTCGAGCACCTGGTCATAGTTCAGCAGTACGTCGGGCACCGACAACGACACGGCCCCGACAACACGCCCGGTGCTGTCACTCAGCGGCGCACCGATGCAGTTGATGAACGACTCGTGCTCTGCCTTGTCCTGCGCCCAGCCACGCTCCTTGGTGACCTGGAGCTCGTCCCGCAACCGGTCCGCGTCGGTGATGGTGTTCGGTGTGTAGACCTTGTAGTCCAGCGTCGCCAGCACCGCCTCTCGCTGCCGCTTCGGCTGCGCGGCCAGCAGCACCTTGCCGACCGCGGTGCAGTGCAGAGCCGCCGGTACGCCGACCTGCGAGTACATGCGCACCGAGCGCACACTGTCGAGCTTGTCGACGTAGATGACCTCACCGTTCTCCCAGGCGGCCAAGTGCACCGTCTGGCCGGTCTTCTGGTTCAGCTCGCGCAGATGCGGTGCAGCAACCTGCCGTACGACGTGTTGCTCGCGCGCGACGTCCGCGAGCGCGAACAGCTGCGACCCCAGGCGGTACCGGTGCTGGGCGTCCCGCCGTACGAACCGCTCTACCTCCATGGTGCGTAGGAGACGCAGCACCGTCGTCTTGTGCACGCCCAACTCGGTCGCGAGCTGGTCCAGCGACCGCTCCCCCTCGCCGAGGCTCTTGAGGATCTGCAACGCCCTCCCGAGGCTCTGACTCATACCGCACCGAACTTCGTCGCCGCCCACTCCTCATCGGTGCAGCTCAGCAGTCGCTCGCGCACCTCTCGCGCCGGCGGCGGTGCGTGGTCTTCTGGAGCGGTCAGCACTGCAGCAGCGTTCAGGTGCCCCAGCCGCAGCCGCTGCGTCATGGGCAGGTCCTGCAGCGTCGCAGCCAAGAAGCCCGCAGCAAACGCGTCACCTGCGCCGACTGTCTCCACAACGTCCACCGTGAGCGCAGGAACCTCAGTGCGACCGCTTGGCTCGAGCACCGTCGCCCGGTGCGCATCGTCCTTCACCACGAGGACAGGTGTTTCCAGACGCTCGTACAGCTCGTCCGGATCACCTGTGCCCGCGAAGACCTCCGCCTCGTCGGCACCGATCAGGACGATGTCTGCTGCCTTCAGCAGCCGCCACAACGGCTCCGGGTCCCTGTCCCGCCAGAGCGCCGGCCGCCAGTTCAGGTCCACGCTGAGCAGGTACTCACGCGGCTCGGTCGCCAGCCGCTCCAGCATCTCCGCACTGGTCGTTGAGATCGCCGCAGTGATTCCAGTCGTGTGCACGAGCTTGGCCTGCTTGAGTCGCGCACTCACCTCAGACCGGTCCAGGAACCCGGGGTCCATGGCAGCAGCCGCCGAGCCGGTCCGGTAGTAGTGCATCCGGGAGCGCCCGTACTCCGACTCCTTCACGTAGAGCGCGGTCGGCCGGACAGGGTCCAGCTCAACACCCCCGACGTCGACACCACGCGCCTGCAAATCCCGCAGTACGTGCTGGCCGAACCCGTCGTCCCCTAGCCGCGAGATCCATCCGGTCGGTACGCCGAGCGCAGCCAGCCCACCGGCCACGTTGCACTCCGCGCCACCGACGGACCGCCGGAACGTCTCCACGTCTTTGAGGGGTCCTGGCCCGCCCGCCAGCATGATCATCGCCTCACCCAGGCAGATCGCGGCCGTCTCAGGCATCGGCACTCCTTGCGGGAGAGGTGATGGGATAGGTGTGCGTTGACGCGACTTCGGCCGCGATGCTACAACCGACGAGTCAGAATGCGCAATGAGCGTTGCGTATTCTGCAACTCCAACCCCAGGGGGTCAGATGCCTGCTTACGATGCCGACACCGTCGCCGCTCTCGCCGATCAGCAGGTGAGCTGGCAGGACAAGGCCCTGCCGCCCGCCTTCTGGGGCCGCACCGTCGCGGAGGTGCTGGCAGGCCGGCCTCGGCTCTCCCAGCTCCCCACTCCGCTGATGACGCTGTCGGCCCCCGGCCTGCGACACAACGTCGACACCCTCGCCACCTGGTGCACCCGGCACGGCGTGGAGCTCGCGCCGCACGGCAAGACCACGATGGCGCCCGCCCTCTGGGCGATGCAGCTGGACGCCGGGGCCTGGGCGATCACGCTCGCCAACGCGTTCCAGCTCGGCGTCGCCCGCGCGTACGGCGTACAGCGCGTGCTGATCGCCAACGCGGTGATCTCGCCCCTGCAGCTGCGCTGGATCGCCGACGAACTCGCGGCCGACCCGTCGTTCGAGGTGATGGTGTGGGCCGACTCGATCCGCACCGTCGAGCTGATGGAGGCGGCGCGCTCGGCGTACGTCGGGGCGGACGCGCGACCGCTCGACGTGATGGTCGAGGTCGGCGGCATCGGCGGCCGGACCGGTGCCCGGGATCTCGAGACCGCATTGGCCGTCGGCGACGCGATCGCCGACGCGTCGACGCTCCGTCTCATCGGCGTCGCCGGGTACGAGGGCGCGATCGGGCACGGCGTCGACGAGGCCAACCTTGAGGAGGTCCGCGCGTACCTGCGGGAGCTCGCTACGGTGCACCACCGGCTGCGGCCGTTGTACGACGATGACGTCGTACCGGTGGTCAGCGCCGGCGGGAGCCAGTACTTCGAGCAGGTCGCGAAGGTGCTCGCTTCGGAGGCTGGCGAGGGCGCGCGGGTCGTACTGCGGTCCGGCGCGTACATCGCCCACGACGACGGGCTCTACCGTCGGGTGTCACCGCTCGGCGAGCACCCGCGAACGGACGGCGAGCAGCTCGTGCCGGCGATGCACGGGTGGATGCGGATCACGTCGCAGCCCGAGCCGGGGCTGGCGATCTTCGACGGCGGGCGCCGCGACTTCCCGTTCGACCAGGACCTTCCGGAGCCGCAGCTGATCCGGCCGCGGTCGGACGGCGAACCGATCCTGCCGGCCACCGGGATGAAGGTCACGAACCTGAACGACCAGCACGGGTACCTGCAGTTCGGCGACGACCAGGACGTGGTGATCGGCGACGAGCTCCGCGTCGGCCTGTCGCACCCCTGCACGGCCTTCGACAAGTGGGGCCTGATCCCCGTCGTCGACGACCCGGACGCCGCGGACCCCGTCGTCGTCGACCTGGTCCGGACGTTCTTCTGACATGAGCGATGTACTGATCGCGGGCGCGTTGGTCCTGGACGGCTCCGGCGCGCCCGGGTACCACGCCGACGTCGCGGTCGACGCCGGGCGGATCGTGGCCATCGGCAACGACCTTCCGGCGGCGCACCGGACGATCGACGCGGACGGGCTCGTGCTGTCTCCTGGGTTCATCGACATGCACTCGCACTCGGACCTGCAGATCCTGGTCAACCCCGACCACACCGCCAAGGTCAGCCAAGGCGTCACACTCGAGGTCCTCGGCCAGGACGGCCTGTCCTTCGCCCCGATCGATGATCCGACGCGCGCCGTCGTACGCCGTCAGATCGCCGGCTGGAACGGGGAACCGGACGACTTCGACTTCTCCTGGTCGACAGTCGCCGGGTACCTCGACCGCCTCGACCAGGGCATCGCCTGCAACGCGGCGTACCTGGTCCCGCAGGGCACGCTGCGCCTGATGGTCGTTGGCACCTCCAACCGTCCGGCGACCGTCGACGAGCTCGCGCGGATGAAGCAGCTGCTCGCCGACGGATTGCGCGACGGGGCGGTCGGGATGAGCAGCGGGCTCACGTACACGCCGGGCATGTTCGCCGGCACCGACGAGCTGGTCGAGCTGTGCGAGGTCGTCGCGTCGTACGGCGGGTACTACGCCCCGCATCAGCGCTCGTACGGCCAGGGGGCTCTCGAGGCGTACGCCGAGATGGTCGACGTCGCCCGCCGCTCCGGGTGTGCGTTGCACCTGACCCACGCGGTGATGAACTTCGCCCCGAACGCGGGCCGAGGCTCCGAGCTGGTCGAGATGGTCGACAAGGCACTCGCCTCCGGAGTGGACGTCACGACCGACACCTATCCGTACCTGCCGGGCGCCACCACCCTCGCGGCGATCCTGCCGAGCTGGACGGCCGAAGGCGGACCGGACGCGCTGCTCGCCCGGCTCCGCGATCCGTCCGCGCGGGAACGCATTGCCTACGAGCTGGAGCAGGTCGGATCCGACGGCTGTCACGGCTGCGTGGTGGAGTGGGACACGATCGAGATCGGCGGCGTTCGCAACCCGGCCCTGTCCGACGCGGTCGGCAATACCGTCGCCGCCCTCGCGACGCGCACCGGCAAGCCGGCCTCGGACGTCTTCTTCGAGATCCTGCTGGCCGACGACCTCGCGACCTCGATCCTGCAGCACGTCGGCCACGAGGAGAACGTGCGCGCGATCATGCAGCACCCGTCGCACACGGGCGGCTCGGACGGGATCCTGGTCGGCGGGAAGCCGCACCCGCGATCGTGGGGCACGTTCCCGCGGTACCTCGCCCGCTACGTCCGCGAGCTCGGCGTACTCAACCTCGCCGACTGCATCCATCACCTCACCGGCCGCCCCGCCCGTCGCCTCCGGCTCCCGGACCGTGGGCTGATCCGCGAGGGGTACGCCGCCGACCTGGTCCTCTTCGACCCCGCGACCGTGCAGGACACCGCCACGTTCCCCGAACCTCGCCGGCAGGCCGCAGGCATCCCGTACGTCTTCGTCAACGGCACCCCCGTCATCGACGACTCCCACCGAACGTCGACCCGTCCCGGCCGCGCGATTCGCCGTACCTCAGCTGAAAGGAACTTGTTGTGAACACCCTGGAGCTGCTCCGCGCCGACCGGGTTCTGACCGTCGTCCGCGCCCCGGAGATCTCGGACGCCCGCGACCTCTGCGCCGCGCTGGTTGCCGGCGGCATCCACGTCGTCGAGCTCACCTACACCACCCCGGACCTCCCCCGGCATCTGGAACGCGCCGCCTCCACCGCCGCCGAGACCGGCGCGGTCGTGGGCGCCGGCACCGTCCAGACCGGCGACCAGGCCGCGCAGGCGATCAACGCCGGCGCGCAGTTCCTCGTCACCCCCGGCCAAGGACCGGAGGCTGCCGCGATCGCCGAAGCCGCGCGTAACGCCGGCATCCCCGTCGTACTCGGCGCCTTCACACCGTCCGAGGTGATGACCGCGCTCGCACTCGGCTCGGCCGCGGTGAAGATCTTCCCCGCCCACCAACTGGGCCCGAAGTACTTCAAGGACCTCAACGGCCCGTTCCCCGGCGTACCGCTGATCCCGTCCGGCGGCGTCAACGCCACCAACGCGCCCGACTTCCTGGCCGCGGGCGCCCTCGCCGTCAGCGCCGGCACCGACGTCGTCTCCCCCACCGACGTAGCCGCCGCCAGCTGGGAGTCGATCACCGCGAAGGCCAAGAGCTTCTGCGCAGCTATTGAACGGTGATGCTGCCATAGCTGGTTCGCAGGTAGAGGCGGTTCGTGGAACTGGGGTCGTTCGGTACGTCGACCTGGGTGGAGCCTTGCGCCGCGAGCGCGTCGATCGCGTACGTCGCCGTACGTGGGACCTGCACCATCAGCGAACCGTCGCTGGCTGTGGCGGTGACCTGATCCGGCGCGCTGTCGAAGAGCATGTCGATCGAACCGTGCACCGCGTCCACCGAGACCCGCCGGCTCCGCACCCGGGTCAGGGTGACCGAACCATCGTTGGCTTCGATCGTCAGCGGCGACGCAACGCCGACCGCGGACATCGACGTCCCCTCGGCCTTGGCGTGCACGGCTGCCTCAGTCGGAACCTCGATCGTCAGCTCCACCTCGCAGTGCAGGTCGGGGCAGGTCGTCTCCACGTCCAGCACCCCGCCGACCGTCGCGACGCGTACGGCGGGCTGCGCGGCGGCGTACGTCCCGTCGACCGTCACATGGACCTGTCCGTCGGCGCTCGACAGCAGCTGGAACGACACACCCGACACCACCTTCACCCCTTGCGGGCCGGGCGTGAACGAGGCCGAGTAGTTGTACGGCAGCTTCCCGCGGATCAACGACACCGTCACCGCCGCGCCGGTGATCACGAGCACCAGCACCGGCACCAGTCCGATGATCAGCATCCTGCGCTGCGCGGGCGTCATCACGTGTCCAAGTACTTGAGCACGGCCAGCACCCGGCGATGCTCGCCGTCGGTCGGCGACAACCGGAGCTTCAGGAAGATGTTGCTGATGTGCTTCTCCACGGCACCTTCACCGACGACGAGCGCCTGGGCGATCCCGGCGTTCGACTTGCCTTCCGCCATCGCCCGGAGAACGTCCTGTTCCCGCGGACTCAGTACTGCGAGCGGATCCACCTTCCGCGATCGCACCAGCAGCTGCGAGATCACCTCCGGGTCCAGCGCCGCGCCACCGCCCGCGACCCGGCGCAGTCCGTCGATGAACTGATCGACGTCCGCCACGCGATCCTTGAGCAGGTACCCGATACCACCCGGGTTCCCACCGATCAGTTCACTCGCATAGCGCTCCTCGACGTACTGCGACAGCACCAGTACGCCGATGTCGGCGTACTGCTCGCGGATCACCAACGCCGCCCGCAGTCCCTCATCGGTGAACGTCGGCGGCATCCGTACGTCGACCACGCACACGTCGGGCCGATGCACGTCGACCGCCTTCAGCAGCGCGTCGCCGTCCCCGACTGCCGCGACCACAACGCACTCCTGCTCCTCCAGCAGTCGCACGATGCCCTCGCGCAGCAGCACCGAGTCCTCGGCGATCACGACCCGCATCCGCTCAATCTCCTCAGCCAGGATGTTCTCAGGCACGGTGTTTTCAGCCACGGTGTATTCAGTCACAGGGCACCTCCGCGATCAGCGTGGTCCCGCCACCCGGTGGGCTGTGCACAGTCAGTCGTCCGTCAACGCCGGCCACTCGGTCGGTCAGCCCGCGCAACCCGGTGCCCCTGGACGGATCGGCGCCACCTCGCCCGTCGTCCCACACCTCAACCCGCAGAACGTCGCCGAACCGCTTCACCGACACCTCCGCGTGCGCGGCCTCAGCATGTTTGGCCACGTTGGCCAGCGCCTCCGTCACCACGAAGTACGCGATCGATTCGATCGTCAGCGACGGCCGGCGATAGTGGCCGAGCCTCAGGATGACCGGCACCGGTGATCGAACCGCGACCGCCGACAGAGCAGCGTCCAAGCCGAGATCGGTCAGCACCGGCGGATGCAGTCCTCTGACCAGGTCGCGGATCTCGACGATCGCCTGCATCGCCTCTGAATGCGCCTCCTCGATCAACCCGCGCACCGAGGGCTCCTTGCTCCCCAGGCGGTTCTTGGCCCGGCCGAGCGTCATCGCCAGCGAGACCAGCCGCTGCTGGGCACCGTCGTGCAGGTCGCGCTCGATCCGCCGCCGCTCGGCCTCGACGGAGTCGACGACCTGCTGCCGGCTCGTCACCAGCTCCGTGACGCGCTCCGCCAGGTCACCGCTCTCGGACCGGCCGAGCAAGATCCGCGCGAGCTCCGCATCCAGAGCCGACGCGAGCCGCATCAGCAACGGCGACACCACGAGCAGGAACACGGCCGCGATGATCGCCGCGATGACAGCCGTCTTGGGTGAGTCGATCACGAAAGGTCCGAGCTGCGCCTGCGAGGCGGCGAACCGGTCGTAGTACAGCGGCAAGGCGATCAGCACCGGAGGCACCGACCAGGCGGCCAGGATCAGCACGAACCAAACCATTGCCAGCGGCAACAGCAGCAGGTAGTAGAGGAACTGCCGCCACATCCCCCGGTCGCGCACCGCGAGGCTCGCGTCCGCGCTCCGTGATCCCGTCGGCAACGGCGGGATCAACGCCGGGATGACCTGCCCGCGAGTGATCCGTGCCCGCGCTCGCTCCCAGCCGGCCACCTGGTACACGAACCGGTTCGCGCCGACGCTCAGCGGAATCCCGACGTACCCGAGCGGCCAGGCCAGGAAGGCGACCAGGACCGCGGCGAGCACCAGCAGTCCGGAGGTCAGCACCACGACCGCATCACCCAAGATGTGGATGGTTGCCAACCACAAGTACGGCGACCGCCAGAGTCGCCACGGCGTCCGGGGCACCGGGTTCGCAGCAACCGTCATCCGGACCACCTCCCCGTGTCAGCGCCTGCGTGCCGTCACAACTTACGTCGTCGCTGTTGCCGGACGACATCAGGCCAGCCCACGGTTCGGGCCGGGGGTTATCCCCACCCCTGTTCGTGGGCTGGCAGGAATGTGCCGAACGACCGTCTCCGGAATCCTCGAAGGTATGACGACGACAGCGATTCTCAGCCCTGCAATCGAGGGGAAGCTCGGTGACGCGATCGACGACCGGGTGGCCGACGCGCTCGAGGACTACATCGCCGATGGCCGGCTCGACGGCAGGATCCGCGCTCGCCGCTCACCCGGTGGTCTGGCCGCGCTGGTCGCCGCCGGGGTCGCGGCGGTGCTGCTGCCCTGGTGCCTGATCCTTGCGGCCACGCTGCCGAGCACCTACCAGGCGGGCCACTGGAAGCTCACCTGGATCGGCCTCGACTGCGGCACCGCGATCGCCGCCGGCCTCACGGCGTACCTGCTGCACAAACGCAACAGGTACGCCACTCTGGCCGCGATGGCCGCCGGGACGCTGCTGATCGCCGACGCCTGGTTCGACGTGAGTACGGCGGCGGCCGGGTTCGACCGCACGCTCTCGTTGACCGAGGCCGTCCTCCTGGAGCTGCCGCTCGCCGTGTGCGCCTTCGTGGTCGCCGCCCGCGAGCTCAGACGATGAGCTCCAGGACAGGACCTTCATGCAGGGCCCGGTAGACCTTGTCCCGCAGGACATTGGCCTCGGCATCGGTGAGCGTGCGATCCACCGGGCGGAGGACCAGCCTGATCAGGACGTTGCGCTGTCCCGGAGCCATCTGGAGACGCTCACGGGCGGACGTCGGCAAGTCGTCGTACGACGTTTCACCCAGCACCTCCAGCGACTCCGCCGCATCGGCATCCGGGCCGAGCGCGGCGCGTACCTTGTCACCGAGTACCTCCGCCGACACGTCCGCTGCCTCGTCGACCACGACGGACAGGTCGCGTCGGACCGGCGGCATGGACGAGACCGCCTTGTACGGCGCGAGATCCAGCATCTGACCCGCGACCCGCGGATCCGTCGAGCGGAGCAGGCGGATGTCACGGATCCCCTTGCGGAGCATCAGCAGCCGGTCCAGGCCGGGACCCATCGCAAGGCCGGTCCAGCTGTCGTCGAGACCGGCCATACGCAGGACGTGCGGCGCGGCGACCCCGCATTCACCGATCTCGATCCACTGATCGTCCAGCAGGACATCGATCTGCCGGCCGTGGATCGTGTACGGGTGGACGGCCGGCACGGTGCGATAGGTCTGGCCCGGCAGGACGGTGTCGACCAGACGCGCGATCATGTCCTCCAGCGCCGGCTCGCCAAGCGCCACGTTGCGGCTGACCCGCCACAGATCGAGCTGATGCGGCGTACCGGTGTGCTGCCAGTCGACCGAGTCCCTGCGGTAGCAGATGCCGGCGCAGATCATCAGCACATCGGACGACTCCGACCCCGCGAGCTCACGAAGCGCGGGCGGAATCATCGCCGACGTGTGGCTTCGCAGGACCTCGCCATCGGACGCGTAACGCGTGTAGCGAGCCTCTCGAGTCACCGCGTCGGTGGCGTAGCCGAGGTTGTCGTAGTTGTCGGCCAGCGGTACGACGGGATGGTCGCGACGGGTCCAGATCTCGGTGTACGGCCACGCGGCGCCGAGCGCCGTAAGGATCGAGTCCACGACGAGCTGGACCGCGTGCGGGCCCTGGGCCGGGTCGGTGAGGTCGCGCAGCGCGAGGGCAGAGTGCAGTTCTTCAACAGTGAGGACAGACATGGGTTTCGCTCCAGGATGACGGTCTCGACGGGGGTCCACCCCGGTCGGCCGCGGTCACCTCAGGAGAGAGCGCAGCAGCAGCTCACCCCGTCGGCACCGTCGTGCCGGCCGGGGCGCAGAAATCGCCGCCCGTACTGCGTCATGTCGTCCACTGTACCGTCCGGCCACCAGCGTCCGCCGCGAAATTCGGTCCGCTGCGCAACCACCGGGTGCGACGATGGGCCGCATGCGATGGATCGACACCCTGGAAGGCGCGGCTGCCGAGAAGCTGCCGGAGTCCGTGCACCGCTACTTCCGGCAGGGCTCGGCCGGCGGGGTCAGCGTCGGCGAGGCCACCTCCGCGTGGTCGGCGTACCGATTCCGTCCGCACGTGCTGAACGACGTGTCCACCGTCGACCTGAGTACGACGGTGCTCGGCACACCCGTCGACGCGCCGATCCTGGTCGCGCCGTCGACGATGCAGCGACTGGCTGATCCGGACGGCGAACTCGCGATGGCGCGCGGCGTCGGCGCAGCGAAGTCGGTGCTCGGAGTCTCCAGCAACGCAGGCACGACGTTCGCCGAACTCGGGGCGACCGGTGTTCCGTGGTGGCTGCAGATCTACATCGTGCGGAACCGGGAGATCACCGTCCGGATGCTCGACGCCGCCGTCTCGGCCGGCGCGCGGGCCGTCGTACTCACCGTCGACACCCCGGTGGTCGGCCGCAAGGAAGACGACGGCGAGACGGTCTGGGACGTTGCCCAGCCCGGACAGTTCCTGGCCAACTTGCCCGACGGCGTGTGGACCGACGACGACCTCGCGAAGGCCGACGACCTGAACCCTGATGTGATCGGCTGGCTCGCGGAGCGCACCGGCCTCCCTGTCGTGGTGAAGGGCGTCCTCCGCGGCGACGACGCCAAGCGCTGCGCGGACGCAGGCGCCGCCGGCATCATCGTCTCGAACCACGGCGGCCGCCAGCTCGACGGCTCGATCCCCACGGCGCGGGCCCTGCCCGAGGTCGCCGAAGCCATCGCCGGAAGCAACCTCGAGGTGTACGTCGACGGCGGCATCCGCCGCGGCGAACACGTCCTGGCCGCACTGGCCCTCGGCGCCCGCGCGGTCTTCGTCGGCCGCCCCGCCCTATGGGCGCTGACCGTCGGCTCATCCGAAGGCGTCACCCGCCTCCTGACCGACCTCACCACCGAACTCGACCACACCCTCCGCCTGGTCGGCGTCTCCACCCCGTCATCCCTAACACCAGACCTCATCACAACCTGACCCCCTGGGGAGCGGATCGTCGGCCTGAACACGTTCCTGCCGGAAACCAGCAGGTACGCGCGACCAACCGCCACCCGCTCCACCTGACCTACGGCTGACACCCCACGCCCGACGGATCACGCCACAACCACAACAGGCGCTATCCGGGTCTCCTGCCCGATGTGCGGGTGAACTGCAGGCCCACGAGACAGCTTCTGGTGGGCCGGAACCTGATATTCCCTGTCCACAGCCCCCCGAAGTTGTCCGTTCCCCTCGGCAACCGACCGCCCGTGCTCACCGTCCTCACCGAGCAGACGCAACCCACCCGAAAACGGCACCTCGACAGGACATACAACATCTACTACCTCCACCGCACGCCGGGGCAGCAGGCTGAATCGCCGATCACATCCAACACGCGATGGGTTATCCCCTCCTGGTGGGGGTTCTCCCCTGGTGTACGAGCAGAGAACCCACAACGCGAGGGGATAACCCCTCGCGTTTGGGAGACAGAAGACCCCCGGGACCAGTTCAAGGTCCCGGGGGTTTCTGGTGACGAAGGGGTGAGGCTCAGGCCTCGGTTGCGTCCTCGTTGAGGTTGCGGCTCAGGTTGGGGTCAACCTGGATGCCCGGCCCCATCGTGGTCGAGAAGACCGTCTTCTTGATGTACCGGCCCTTGGAGCTGGCCGGCTTCAGCCGGAGGATCTCCTCGAGCGCGGCGCTGTAGTTCTCCACCAACTGGGCCTCGTCGAACGACGCCTTGCCGATGATGAAGTGCAGGTTCGCGTGCCGGTCGACCCGGAACTCGATCTTGCCGCCCTTGATGTCGTTCACGGCCTTGACCACGTCCGGGGTCACCGTGCCGGTCTTCGGGTTCGGCATCAGACCACGCGGGCCGAGGACCCGGCCGAGGCGGCCGACCTTGCCCATCAGGTCAGGGGTGGCGACGACCGCGTCGAAGTCGAGCCAGCCGTCGGTCACCTTCTTGATCATGTCGTCGTCACCGACGAAGTCGGCGCCTGCGGCCTTCGCGGCCTCGGCCTTCTCACCGGTGGCGAAGACGAGGACCCGTGCCGTCTTGCCGGTACCGTGCGGAAGGTTGACGGTGCCGCGCACCATCTGGTCGGCCTTGCGGGGGTCGACCCCGAGACGCATCGCGACGTCGATCGTCGAGTTGAACTTCTTGCCGCCGGCCGCTTCCTTGGCGAACTTGATCGCCTCGAGCGGGGTGTACAGGTGATCGAAGTCGATCTTCTCTGCGGCGGCGCGGTATGCCTTGCTGCGCTGTGCCATGACTGGTTCCTCTCTGGGGTGTGGTCTCCGGGCGGCGCTTCGCCCTGCCACTACTACGTGTGAAGTGGTACTGATCAGCCGTCGATGGTGACGCCCATGGAGCGCGCCGTACCCTCGATGATCTTCATCGCCGCGTCGATGTCGCGGGCGTTCAGATCCGGCATCTTGGTGGTGGCGATCTCGCGGACCTGGTCCTTGGTGATCTTGCCGACCTTGTCGCGCTGGGGGACGGCCGAGCCCTTCTGCAGACCGGCGGCCTTCTTGATCATCTCGGGCGCCGGCGGCGTCTTGGTGATGAAGGTGAAGGAACGGTCCTCGTAGATGGTGATCTCGACCGGCACCACGTTGCCACGCATGGATTCGGTCTGGGCGTTGTACGCCTTGCAGAACTCCATGATGTTGACGCCGTGCGGACCGAGCGCGGTACCGACCGGCGGGGCCGGCGTCGCTGCACCGGCCTGGAGCTGCACCTTGACCAGGGCAGCGATCTTCTTCTTGGGAGGCATTCTGTCGGGTCCTTAGACTTTCTGGATCTGGTTGAAGCTGAGTTCCACCGGGGTCTCCCGGCCGAAGATCTCCACCAGGGCCTTGATCCGCTGGGCCTCGGCATTGATCTCCGTGACTGTGGCGTGCAGGGTCGCGAACGGCCCGTCGACCACCATGACCGAGTCGCCCACACCGAAGTCGGCGACCTCGACCTTCTTCTTCGCCGCGGTCTTGGCGGGTGCGGCACCGGCTTCGGCTGCCGCCGCCTCGGCTGCCGCCACGACAGCCGGAGCGAGCATCTTCTCGACCTCTTCGAGGCTGAGCGGGACCGGCTTCTGGCTGTTCCCGACGAAGCCGGTCACCGACGGCGTGTGCCGCACGGTCGACCAGGACTCGTCGGTCAGGTCCATCCGGACCAGCACGTAGCCGGGGAGGACGGTGCGCTTGACCATCCGGCGCTGACCGTTCTTGATCTCGGCGACCTCTTCGGTCGGCACGATGATCTCGAAGATGTAGTCCTCCATGTTCAGGGAGTTGATCCGGTTCTCCAGGTTGCCCTTGACCCGGTTCTCCATCCCTGAGTACGTGTGTACGACGTACCAGTCGCCGATCTGCGAACGCAGCCGGCTGCGCAGCTCCTCGACCGGGTCGCCCGGCTCCTCGGGCTCCACGACCTCGACCTCGGCCTCGGCGTCGTCGTCCTCGTCGTCCGCAGCCGCGGCGGCGGCGGCAACGGCCAGCGCTTCCGCGTCGGCGTCGTCGTCGGCGGACTCGTCGTCGGACTCGTCGTCGGACTCGTCGTCACCGCTGGAGAAAACCACCTCGTCGGCCGCGACAGGCACCTCGGCGGTGCTCAGCGGAGCAGTCTCGGCGGTCTCGTCGGCCAGCTCTTCGGCGGCGTCCTCGACGTCGTCCTCGGTCACCACCTCGGCATCCTCGGAGTCGTCGGCCGCCGGGACCACCACTACCGGATCGTCGTCGGACGTGTCGGCGTCCGCCCTGGGCGTCTCCGCCTCGTCGTCGGCGGAGTACTCGTCGTCGTCCACATCGTCCTCGTCCTCACCGGCGGCGTCGTCGTCGAGGCCCGCGAACGGGTCGTCGTCGTCATCGTCGTCAGCGAACAGATCATCGTCGGTGGCGGTCTCGTCGAAGTCGAGATCGAGGTCGGCGTCGGATACGTCGAACTCGTCCTCGTGATCGAGGACCTCGTCGTCGCGCTCGGACACGTCGTACTCCGTCATCTGTGGCTCGGGGTCTTGTCTGCTTCGGGTCGGGTCAGGAACCCGGGACCTACGGTGGGGATCGGGGTGGACGGCCTCAGCCGAAGATCTTGAACATCGCCCAGCCGAAGGCGAGGTCGAGGACCGAGACGATCGCGATGACGAACACCACGAAGGTCAGCACGACCGCGAAGTAGGTGGAGAGCTGCTTGCGCGTCGGCCAGACGACCTTGCGGAGCTCGGCGACCACCTCGCGATAGAAGCGCACCAGTCCACGGCGCTGCTTGCCTTCCGCAGGCTTACCGGCGCCGGACGGTGCCGGGGTGCGCGTCTCCGTCACGACCTACCTCTTTCGCTAGCGGCGGCCTGACCGGCCCTGCGCCGGTCAGGATTTGCAGGGCACGAGGGACTTGAACCCCCAACCTTCGGTTTTGGAGACCGATGCTCTGCCAGTTGAGCTAGTGCCCTCTGCAATCCATCCGGACGCCGCGTCGGACCTGATCTCGGGCATGCCGGATCAGGGCCACCAACGCCCGGACCTAGAGAAGTGTACGGGGTCGGAGCCACCTGGTCGAACTCAGCCTCTCGGCATCCTCCGGCCCGGCCCTGCCCGTACGGCCCCTCTCGGGCGCCGCACCGCGGTCAGAACCCTACAGCCTCCAGATGGTCCCAACGGACACTGCCCCCGGCGCGTTCCCGCCCACCCCGTGAAACCGGCGAGCACCGCCGTACGGCGTGGTGCCAGGATGGGCCGCATGGGTTCCAGGATCTCGGCGCGGATCGGCGCCATCAGTGAATCGGCGACGCTGGCGGTCGACGCCAAGGCGAAGGCGCTCAAGGCGGCCGGGCGCCCGGTGATCGGGTTCGGCGCGGGTGAGCCGGACTTCCCGACGCCGGACTACATCGTCGAGGCGGCGGTCGCGGCGGCGCGGGACCCGAAGAACCACCGGTACAGCCCGGCGGGCGGGCTGCCCGAGCTCAAGCAGGCGATCGCCGAGAAGACCAAGCGGGACTCCGGCTACGAGATCGAGGCCTCCCAGGTCCTGGTCACGAACGGCGGCAAGCACGCGGTCTACAACGCGTTCGCGACGCTGCTCGACCCGGGTGACGAGGTGCTGCTTCCGGCGCCGTACTGGACGACGTACCCGGAGACGATCCGGCTGGCCGGTGGCGTACCGGTCGAGGTGTTCGCCGACGAGTCGCAGAACTACTCGGTCACTGTCGAGCAGCTCGAGGCGGCCCGGACCCCGCGGACCAAGGCGTTGCTGTTCTGTTCTCCGTCGAATCCGACCGGCGCGGTCGACAGCCCGGAGGCGGTCGAGGCGATCGGCCGGTGGGCGCTCGAGCACGACCTGTGGGTGATCACGGACGAGATCTACGAGCACCTGACGTACGGCGACGTACGGGCGACCTCGATCCCGGTCGTCGTACCGGAGCTGGCCGACAAGACCGTCGTACTGAACGGTGTCGCGAAGACGTACGCGATGACGGGCTGGCGGGTCGGCTGGATGATCGGCCCGAAGGACGTCATCAAGGCCGCGACGAACCTGCAGTCGCACCAGACCTCGAACGTCTGCAACGTCGCCCAGCGGGCCGCGCTCGCCGCGGTGTCCGGCGACCTGACCGCGGTCGACGAGATGAAGGTCGCGTTCGACCGGCGGCGGCGGACCATGGTCCGGATGCTGAACGAGATCCCCGGTGTCGAGTGCCCGGAGCCGACCGGAGCGTTCTACGCGTACCCGTCGGTCAAGGGAGTGTTCGGCAGGGAGATCGCCGGACGTACGCCGACCACGTCCGCCGAGCTGGCCGATCTGATCCTCGACGAGGCCGAGGTGGCGGTCGTTCCGGGCGAGGCGTTCGGCGCGCCCGGGTACCTGCGGCTGTCGTACGCGCTCGGCGACGACGACCTGGCCGAAGGCCTCGGCCGGATCGCCAAGTTGCTGAGCTGATTTCGCGGGGCGGGTAGGGGATCGGTAACCTTCGGTAATGACGCAGCGGGATCTGCGGGTGCTGCCGAAAACACACCTGCATCTGCACTTCTCCGGGTCGATGCGGCACCTGACGCTGGTCGAGCTGGCGGACAAGCACGGCGTCCGGCTGCCGGACGCGCTGCGGACCGATTGGCCACCGGAACTGTCGGCGGCCGACGAGCGCGGCTGGTTCCGGTTCCAGCGGCTGTACGACATCGCGCGCTCGGTGCTGCGGTCCGAGGACGACGTACGGCGTCTGGTCCGTGAGGCGGCCGAGGACGACCGCGCGGACGGCTCGCGCTGGCTGGAGATCCAGGTGGACCCGTCCGGGTACGCGAACCGCTTCCACGGGATCACCGAGTTCACCGACCTGGTCCTGGACGCCGCCCGCGACGCGTCGGCGTCGACCGGGATCGCCGTCCAGGTCATCATCGCCGCCAACCGGACCCGGCATCCGCTCGACGCCCGCACCCTGGCACGGCTGGCATCGCAGTACGTCGGACGCGGCGTGGTCGGATTCGGACTGTCGAACGACGAGCGGCGCGGTACGACGTCCGAGTTCGCGCCGGCCTTCCGCATCGCGCGAAGCGCCGGGCTGCTCGCGGCGCCGCACGGTGGCGAGCTGTGCGGTCCGGCCACTGTGCGGACCTGTCTGGACGAGCTCGGCGCGGGCCGCATCGGGCACGGCGTCCGTTCCGTCGAGGACCCTGACCTCCTGAAACGCGTCGTCGACGCGCAGATCGCGTTGGAGGTCTGCCCCGCGTCCAACGTCTCGCTAGGCGTCTACCAGCGCCCCGAGGACGTCCCCCTCCGCCAGCTCTACGAGGCCGGCGCTCGGATCGCCCTCGGCGCCGACGACCCCCTCCTCTTCGGCTCCCGCCTCGCGGAACAGTACGAAACCGCCCGCACCGTCCACGCCTTCACCGACCCCGAACTCGCCGACCTGGCCCGCAGCTCGGTCCTGGCCTCCACCGCCCCACCCGAAGTCCAAAAATCCCTCCTCACCGAAATCGACGAATGGCTCGGAACCCCCATCACCGTCCCGGCCTGAGTTCCGGAAAAGTGCTGGTTGAGTTCTGGTTCGGGTCATTGTCCGGGGTGTCGGTGCGGGCCTAACTTTGCGGCATGACGCCGACGAAGATCCTGCTGCCAGAGGAAGAGCTGCCGACCCGTTGGTACAACGTGCTGCACGACCTGCCGACGCCTCCGCCGCCGGTGCTGCATCCGGGCACCGGGCAACCGATCGGGCCGGACGATCTCACGCCGCTGTTCCCGATGGACCTGATATTGCAGGAGGTCTCACAGGAGCAGTACGTCGACATTCCGGGCGAGGTGCTCGACGTCTACCGGCTGTGGCGGCCCAGCCCGTTGTATCGCGCGCACCGGCTGGAGAAGGCGCTCGATACGCCGGCCCGGATCTACTACAAGTACGAAGGCGTCTCGCCGGCGGGATCACACAAGCCGAACACCGCGGTCCCGCAGGCGTACTACAACGCGAAGTCGGGCGTCCGGAAGCTCACCACCGAGACCGGCGCCGGCCAGTGGGGTACGGCGCTCGCGTTCGCCTGCGCGCAGTTCGGATTGGAGTGTGAGGTCTGGCAGGTGCGGGCGTCGTACGACCAGAAGCCCTACCGGCGGACGATGATGGAGGTGCTCGGCGCGACCGTGCACCCGAGCCCGTCGGACCTGACCGAGGCCGGGCGGAAGATCCTCGCCGGTGACCCCGACTCCCCCGGCTCGCTCGGGATCGCGATCAGCGAAGCGGTCGAGGCCGCGGTGCAGGATCCCGAGGTGCACTACGCGCTCGGCTCGGTGCTCAACCACGTGCTGCTGCATCAGACGATCATCGGCGAGGAGGCGCTGATGCAGCTCGCGATGGTTGGTGAGACCCCCGACCTGATCGTCGGCTGCACCGGCGGCGGGTCGAACTTCGGCGGCCTCGCGTTCCCGTTCCTGCGGGAGAGATGGGCCGGCCG
This sequence comes from Kribbella sp. NPDC055110, assembly GCF_053607525.1. Lineage (NCBI taxonomy): Bacteria > Bacillati > Actinomycetota > Actinomycetes > Propionibacteriales > Kribbellaceae > Kribbella > Kribbella sp. NPDC055110. Next base: position 122,278 of record NZ_JBSGTS010000013.1, on the reverse strand, counting down.
GATGTCCCCGGTCGTGCGCGCGGTCGAGCCGGTGGCGTGCCCGTCGCTCACCCAGGGCACGTATGCGTACGACTTCGGCGACACCATCGGGATGACGCCGTTGATGAAGATGCACACGCTGGGCCACGACTTCATCCCCGACCCGATCCACGCCGGCGGCCTGCGGTACCACGGGATGAGCCCGCTGATCAGCCACCTGTACGAGACCGGCGAGATCGAGGCCGTCGCCAAACCACAGTCCGAGTGCTTCGCCGCCGGAGTCCAGTTCGCGCGGACCGAAGGCATCGTCCCCGCACCCGAGCCCACCTACGCCCTCGCGGCCACCGTCGAGGAAGCCCAACGCTGCAAGGAGTCCGGCGAGGAGAAGGTCATCCTCACCGCCCTCTGCGGCCACGGCCACCTGGACCTCGCCGCGTACGACGCCTACCTGTCCAACGCCATCGTCGACCGCACCTGGGAGGACGCCGACATCCAGTCCGCCGTAGCCGAAGCCCTGACCCACCTGCCCGCGATGGGCTGACAGGTCAGCGCCCGCCGCGCTTCCACCAAGGCTTTGGCCGCTTCGCCACCGCGCTGAGCCAATCCTCCGGGATGGCCCAACCGCGGGAGCCGAGCGCGTCGAAGTACTGCACCTTCAGGCTGTCCGGCAGCCAGTACGTCGCCTTATGGCCGCCGGACGCCTCGAAGTACGTCGTCCGTTGGCGACGGCTCCACACCGTCGCCTGCTTCGAACTGTAGGCGAGACGTACGTAGTCCCACCGCGCCTGCTCGTCATCCATGTCGAAGGGACGCTCGACCACGCGACCCTTGCCCTGTGCCTCTTGCTCGATCTCGTCGATCAGCCTCTGCACCACAAGGCGATCGTCGGTGAGCTCCGCCGGCAGCTGTAGCCCTATCGGATCCAGCACCACCGCACCCAACCGCGGCCGCGCGACCTCCAAGAACACTTCGAGCAGCGCGAACCCTTCTTCCACCCGTCCGAACCGATCCAGCTCGGCCTGCAACGTCGTCACGGCTTCCTCGGGCATCCCTCAACTTTAGAGGTCCGCCTGCGAGGGGCTGCCCCTATCTGCCCCGGGATGCCCCGGCGTCCTCACGCTCAGCAACCGCCACCGCGCGCCCAAAGAGCCGCCGATTCGTCGCCGCAGACTACTCGCGACGACTGGGAACCCCTTTTTCCACAGGGATTCGGGGCAGATCGGGGCAGCATGGGGCAGATCGTCCACAAGGCCCGATTTCGCGGTCGCAGAGGGTGTTCAGCGCCTTACAGTTACCGCCATGTCAGGCCCGAACGAGTTTCTCCGCGAGGCGCGCGAACGCACCCCATCACGACGCGCGCCGGGCGAGCACATGTCCCGGAGCGAGCTGGCCGACACCATCTGCGCGTGGCTCTGGGACACGACCGAGATCAAGTACGAGCTCGACGGCCACTACATCGCCAAGCTGGAACGCGGTGCGGTCCGCTGGCCCGGTGCGGCGTACCGCTCCGGTCTGCGGCACGTGCTGGGCGTTGCCTCCGACAACGACCTCGGGTTCTTCCCGCCCTCCGGCCTGTCCCTGACCGAGCCGGAGCTGACACCGCCGGCGTCGATGGCCGGCCACGACGACGACCTGGTGAACACCGGCGACGAGTCCATCGCGCTGCTGTCGTTCGCCGAGGAGTCGAACGTCGGCGAGCTCACCGTCGAACAGTTGCACGCCGACATCGAGCGGATCGCGCAGTCGTACCTGCGGACGCCGATCCGACCGCTGTTCGCGAAGAGCCGCGCGATCCGGGACCGTGCCTTCGGGCTGCTGGCCGGCAACCAGTCGCCGCGCCAGTCCCGTGACCTGTACGCGGCCGCCGGATGGGCGATCACCCTGCTCGGCTGGATGTCGGTCGATCTCGGCCGGCCGGATATCGCCGAGGGCCACACCCGGACGGCGTGGGCCTGCGCCGAGGCCGCGGATCACGACGTACTGCGGGGCTGGATCCGCGCCACCCAGCACACCGCCGCGTTCTGGCAGGAGGACTTCGCCCGCGCGGCGGCGTACGCCGAGGACGGCCTGCGGTACAACGCCGGCACTGCACGGCTCTTCCTCGCCAGCGCGGCCTCCGTCGACCTCGCCCGCTCCGGACGCACGGACCGGGCCCGCGAGCTCCTCGACGCCGCCCGAACCCTCGCAGTCCGCCCCGCCGAGTCCGAGCCAGGCGGAGTCCTGCTCTGTACGCCGGAACGCGCCGAGGGACTGTGGGCGGACACGCACCTGGCGTTCGGCGACCCGCAACGCACCGCGGATCACGCCGACCACAGCATCGCCCTGTTCGAGGCCGTCCCGTACGCGCTCCGGAACGCCGGCTCCGAACGAATGGCCCGCCTGCAGCAGGCGAAGGCGCGACTGCTTCTCGGACACCTCGACGGTGCGATCGAGGCGGTCGACCCGGTGCTGGAGCTCCAGCCCGAGTACCGCGTTCGCCCGTTGATCCAGCGCCTCGCGGAGGTCGCGGCCTTGACAGCGCCGTACGCGCGCAGCCCGAAAGGCCGGATGCTGCGGGACCGGATCGCCGAGTTCACCCAGCAACCGGGACTCCCGGCCCGCCTGACGACCCCGAACCGACGACGCGTGACCGAGGAGCACACATGATCAGCGAAGTTCGCGATCACTGGTACTGGCGCCCCAACTGGCGTCCCGGGCGATCGTTCTACACGTGGCACGTCATCTTCCCGAACGATGCCGTCCTGACCGAGGTGCACGCGGCGTACGGGCGGCTGGTCGGCTCGCTGCCTGGGATCACGCCGGTGCCGGTCCAGTGGCTGCACCTCACGCTGCAGGGGATCGGGTTCGCCGACAAGGTCCCGCAGGCGGACCTGGATCCGATCATCGAAGCGGCGCAGCGCAGGCTCGAGTACTTCCGGCCGTTCGAGATCAAGCTCGGCCCCGCGGTCGTCGACGTCGAGAGCCTGCAACTCCCGGTCTCCCCCGTCGACCGCCTGCGCCGTCTGCGCGCCCAGCTCCGCGCCGCGATCACCGACGTCTGGGGCAGCGACTCCGTGCCTGCGCTGCCCGAGCTCGACCCGCACATCTCACTCGGCTACTGGAACCAGCCCGCCCCCGCCGAACCGCTCCACCAGCGGGTCAACGCTCTGGCCGGCGGCGTCGCCAGAACCGAGATCACCCGAGTGAGCCTCGTCAACCTGAATCGCGACCACAACCAGTACGAGTGGACCACCTACGCGTCCCTCCGCCTCGGGGCCCGGCCGAACGGAGCTCACTCATGAGCACCGTCAGCCCGTTGGCCGGGGACGCCGCCTCGCTGATCATCCGCGCGCTCCTGGACTTCCGCAGTCTCTGGACCACCCATGACCTCGTAACGACGACCGGTGTTCCCGCGCAGACCATCCGCCGGGTGGTCGGCCGGCTCGAGCGCGAAGAACTCGTCGAGCGTCAAGCGCCCGGAGTCATCGCCGTACCGAGCTGGCTCACCCTGCTCCGCCGCTGGAACGAAGAGGTCCGCTTCAACCGCGACGTCCGTCTGACGTACTGGCGCAGCAAGCACGGCGCCCGGCCGCTCCTGGACCGTGTCGCGACCACACCTGTCCGTCACGCAGTCAGCGGCGCGTATGCGGCAAAGGTGTGGGCGCCAGAGACACCGGCCAGCTCGACCGTGATCTACACCCCGGACGCGCGGACGGCTGCCACGGTGTGGGAGCTCGTGCCTGCCAGGGGCAGGGCCATCATCCTCGCCGAGCCGTCCGGGGATGTCGTGTACACCCGCTCCAGGAAGACCGACAGCGGCCTCCGACTCGCTGCACCCGCACAGGTCCTCGCGGACCTACTGACAGGTGCAGCGTCATCGGCCAGTGCTGCTGAACCGCTGACGCACTGGATGCTGCAGAACGAACTCGAGTGGCGTTACTGACCCGACGCGTAGGCGCGGATGGAGACCACGTGGGCTCGCGGGGCGCCGTTGGTGCGGTGCGTGGTGAGGCGGAGGTGCGTGGCTCGGGTGGACGTCTCCAGGTGGTGGTGCTGGGTGCGGTGGTGGTTGTCGGTCACCTGGGCGATCGGCTGCCACGGACCGTCGCCGTTGCGGGCCTCCACGTCGTAGTTGGCCAGGAGCGTGGGGAGCGACTCGAACGGCGTCCGGTGGTGGTGGAGGTTGATGAGGTCCTCTTGGACGTCCGCGTCCAGGACGACGACGATCTCGGAGAGCTCGACTAGCTCGGGCCAGGTGAGTTCGAGCCACGGCTCGGAGTCCCAGGCCAGGTCTTCGGACGACCACAGGTTCGGGCCGCCGTACGGGCGGGAGTAGCCGCCGATGACCTTCTCGGGCGCGTACGCCGCGGTCTCGCCGAGGCGGATGCACAGGCCGCCACGGGGCAGGATGTGTTTCCAGGAACGGAACTGCTCCGTCCACTGCTCGCCCGGCGTCGGGTCGCGATGGGCAAAGTGAACTGTGCCGGGGGGCCGTCGCCGCTGTGTGCACGGAGATGTCCGGTGTGCTTCGCAGTACGACGAACGCGTTGGACGGCGCCGTCGGACGCCAGGCCAGCGGGACGTGGATCCAGCGTTTCTCGCCGGCCGGTACGTCGACGGTGCAGGAGTCGATGAGCTTCGCCGGGAGGTAGTTCTGCGCCTTCACCGGATCGTGCAGCTCGACAGTCAGGGAACCGCCCGTCGAGTCGACGAGTAGCTCGAAACCGTCGAGAGCCGGGTCGACCGGGATGACCATTCCGAGGTCCGTGGTCAGCGGCAGCGTTCCGGACGACACCTCGAGCACCGGCCGGGTCAGGGTCGTGCGCCAGCTCACGCGGCGTCAATCCATTGCGCAGGGCAACAGCTGCGCCGACACCACACTCCACCTCCCACCAGATTGCGCAAAGGATCAGCGATCCCATCCTCTCCTGCCTACCCCCAACGCAATCTTTTTCAGGATCCGCCAACGACAGGAGGTAGTGCCTGCCGACAGCCACGGCACCTGCTGGCCAGCGCACCTCAGGTGCCCCGACGGGCGTACCTCCTGTCGCTAGCGCGCCGCGAGCGCGCTGCGAACGGTCTCGATCACCCAAGCCGGATCCCCGAGCACCTGCTGATAGGTGAACCGCAGCACCAACCAGCCGGCAGTCACCAGATCGTCGTACCGTCGGCAATCCGCGGCGAACGCGCCGGGCGAACCGTGGAACTCGTAGCCCTCTGCTTCCAGCGCGATCCGTGCCCTCCGATGACCGAGATCGACGCGAACCCGGATACCGCCGGCGTACACGACGACCTGCGGCTCGAAGTCGTCGATCCCGGCGCCGATCAGCAGGCTCCGCAACATCGACTCCAGGAAGCTCTCCGACCTCGTGGTGGATGCGGCCGCGACCCGAACCGCGTTCGGGCGGCCCGGTCCACGCATCGCCTCGGCAGCCGCTTCCAGCTCGTCCTTCGCCAGCCTGCCGGTGGCCAACGCCGCGTCAGCTACTGCGAGCGCCTCGCCGAACGGCAGGAGCCGCGAACAGTCGAGGACTGTTCGCAGCAGGCCGGTCAGCCGAGCATCACGCTCCGCCCGCGAGACCGCTGCCCAGTGCAGCTCAGCCGGACGTCCCGGCCGTGGCCTGCGCTGCGCAGGAACCGTGACGTGCGGCTTCTCCGGCCGCACAAGCAGCGGCAGTCCCCAGGCGATTGCCGCGCTGGTGTAGGAAACGACCCCGTCGTACGCAATCGCAGCAAGGCGATCCGGCCCGAGACTCGGCAGACCGTAGACCCCGCGCGCGAGTCGCTCGACCTCTCCCCGCTGCACCGCCGCTTTCAAAGCCCCGGGCGAGACCAGACCGACCAACTGGGCGGCTGTGGCACAACCGCCGAGCCGGCCCAGGATCTCGGCGACAAGGGTCACCCATCGATACTGCTGGATTCGCCGCAACTGTGGCGGAAGTTGTCCACAGGCCCGCTAACGACAGGAGGTAGTCGCTCCGGCGAGGACCTGGCAGGCTCAGCCGATCGGTCGGGAACGGCTCGGCGGGCAGTACATCCTGTCCTTACAGCGTGCAGTTCACCAGCACGGGTTCGTTGACCAGGGTGATGTTGAAGGATTGCTGGACCTGGGTGCGGACGTGGGTGGCCAGGGTCAAGAGTTCCTTGGCGGTGGCTTGGCCTCGGTTGGTGAGGGCGAGGGTGTGTTTGGTGGAGACGGCGGCGTTGCCGATGGTGAAGCCCTTGGAGACGCCGGCGTGTTCGATGAGCCAGGCGGCGCTGGTTTTGACGCGGCCGTCGGGTTGCGGCCACTGGGGTGCGCCGGCGGGGACCTCGGCAGGGGTGTCGAGGATCGGGTTGGTGAAGAAGGAGCCCGCGCTCCAGGTGTCGTGGTCGGCGGGGTCGAGGACCATGCCTTTGCTGCGGCGCAGGCCGAGAACGGCTTCCCGGACCTCGGTCATCGGCGCGCGCGATCCCGGCTCGACGTCGAGCACCCGGGCAAGTTCGGCGTACCCGACCGGCGCCGACAGATCGCCCAGCGTGAGCTGGAAGGCGACCTCGAGTACGACGTACCGCGACGGGTCGGCCTTGAATCGTGAGTTGCGGTAACTGAACCCGCAGTCGGCCGCGAAGATCGTCTCGACCTTGCCGACGACGCGGTCCCACACCCGCACGGATGCGACGGTTTCCGCGACCTCGTGACCGTACGCGCCGACGTTCTGCACCGGTGTCGACCCGGCGAGCCCGGGGATGCCGGACATCGACTCGAGCCCGCTCCACTCCTCGGCGATCGCGCGCTGTACGACGCCGTCCCAGTCCTCCCCGGCCGCGATGTGCACCATCGCCCCGGCGCACACGGAAGCGTCGACGCGGAAACCGGACGTCGCGACCTTCACCACAGTCCCGCGGAAACCGTCGTCACCGATCACCACGTTGCTGCCGCCCGACAGCAGAAGCACCGGCTCACCGGCCGCGTCGGCGTCCCGGACCGCGGTGATCAGGTCGTCCTCGGTCGTGACCTCGATGAACTTGTCGGCCAACCCGCCGATCCGCAGCGTGGTGTAGTCGGCCAGCGACACGTGCGTACTCACCGGACGCGCACGACCGCCCTGGCCCGGCCGAGCACTTTCTCCTCGCCGACGAGAGCCGTGATGTCGATCTCGGCCGATCCGTCCGCAACCTTGTCGACCTTCGCCGTGAACGTCACGCTCGCGCCCTTGTCGTCATCCGGTACGACGACCGGCTTGGTGAACCGTACGCCGTACTCCACCAGGTCGGCCGGATCGTCGAGCCAGTCCGTGACGACGCGCACTGCGGACGCCATCGTGAGCATCCCGTGCGCGATCACGCCGGGCAGGCCGAGCGCCGCAGCCATCCGGTCGTTCCAGTGGATCGGGTTGAAGTCCCCGCTGGCACCGGCGTACCGGACCAGGTCCTCGCGCTTGAGGGTGACGGTCAGCGCCGGCAGCTCCGTACCCACCTCGATCGTCATGCGTCCGCCCGGTTGTGCGAGAGGGTCGACGTCGCCGTGGCGATCGGTTCGCCGTCGACGGTGGTCAGAGTGGTCTCGTACATGATCACCTCGACGGGCCCGGCCTTGCGCACGGTGGTGATGGTGGCAGTCGCGGCGATCTCGTCGCCGGCCTTGATCGGGCGGGTGTAGCTGAACTTCTGCGCGCCGTGCACGATCCGGTCCAGCCGCAGGCCGAGCTCCTCGTCGTTCAGCAGCTCTTCGAGCGCGCGGCTGCCGACCATGAAGGCGAACGTGGGCGGCGCGATCGCGTCATCACCCCGGTACGCCGGGTTACGGTCGCCGATCGCGTCCGCGAACTCCCGGATCTTCTCCCGGCCGACCTGGTAGGACTCGGCGGCCGCGTAACTCCGGCCGACCATCGTGGCGTCGATCGTCATATCCGCTAACCCTACTGGCAGACTATGGACCGGGTTTCCGCCGCCCACGATTCCGACGGAGAAGGTTGAACGTGACGGCAGTGGCGGCGCTGGCGAAGTACGCGCCTCGGTACCGGCTGGAGATCGGCGAGCCGGAAGGGTCCGAGTGGCTGCGGGTGGACCGGATCCTGGAGCCCGGCAGTCCCGAGCTCACCGAGCTGCTCAAGCGGGACGACGAGGCCAGTTGTCACCGTACGGCGCACGCGAACGCGCTCAGCATGATGTCGTTCTACGCCGGCCGCGTGCCGGCGACCGCGCTCCTACTCTGGGCGCTCGAGGGCCGCGTCCTCGACATCCGCCCGCACAACCTGTGGGTCCGGCCGCACGACGGCCACGGAATCGCGGCGGTCGCGGTACGTTCCGCGGATTTCCTGCCCGGCGGACTGAAAACGCTGTACGACGTCGTATTGCGGAAACACCTGCTGCCACTTTCCGAGGAGCTGCACCGGCGGACGCGGGCCGGATTGCGGCAGGTGTACGGCGGGGTTGCGGCGGGCGTCGCGATGGGATTCTGTGCCGCAACGCGCGAGGACGTCACGGTGGAACCGACGTACCTGCTCGAGCGATGGCGGACGTTCGTCGCAAAGGCACCGGGTGGGCTCGCGCGGCTCGGCGAGGTGGAGGTGGCGGCCGGAAAGCTCGTCTACCTGCGGAACACGTGCTGTCTGTACTACACGAGCGACGCCGGCAACGGGACCCTGTGCGGCTCGTGCTGCCTCACTCCCCGTGACGAACGCCTCACTGCCTACGAGGGCGGCCGGCCGATTCTCACCGTCTGAGGGGACGGCAAAGGGCCGCTTCGGTCGTCCGAAGCGGCCCTTGCGAAAGAGCTGAGGTCAGCGGGTCTCGCGGTGGTCCGTGTGGTCGTTGCACCGGTGGCAGTACTTCTTCAGCTCAAGACGGTCCGGGTCGTTACGCCGGTTCTTCTTGGTGATGTAGTTCCGCTCCTTGCACACCGTGCATGCCAGCGTGATCTTCGGGCGAATGTCGGTCGACTTGGCCACTGCTGCCTCTTCTGTCAGGAGTGCGCAACTGAGGTGATCGCACTCTCGAGATACTGCCTTGCCAGGTAGCGGGGGCGGGAGTCGAACCCGCGACACCACGATTATGAGCCGTGTGCTCTAACCACCTGAGCTACCCCGCCGGGTGAGTCCGTCATCCCACCCGGAGGTGGGACGCCGTTCTCAGAGCCCCTTTACGGAATCGAACCGTAGACCTTCTCCTTACCATGGAGACGCTCTGCCGACTGAGCTAAAGGGGCGGGCCGAGGAGAGAGATTACACGGTCCGCCGCCCCGATGTGAAATCGAGTCGGCCGCACCTTGCAGGCCCCTCAGTCCGTCCCGGAAAGCATACCGGTTCCCGGGGAGTGCTTCTGACCAATTTCCAGCGATCTACGCCCTGCATGTCGAGATCCCTCGGGCGGCTCCGTCCTGGTGGTAAGACCCAGGGAAGGGAGCACGAATGTCCGAGACAGCTACGCCTCCGGTGGTGTCGGCCGACGAGTGGGCGCGGGCCCGCGCCGAGTTACTGGTCGCGGAGAAGCAGGCGACGCGGGAGCTGGACCGGATCGCGGCCCAGCGGCGGCGGTTGCCGATGGTGCGGTTCGGCGAGTACAGGTTCACGTCGGCCGACGGCCCAGTCACGCTGCTGGAGCTCTTCGGTGAGCGTCGCCAGCTCGCGCTGTACCAGTTCATGGACGCCGGGCCGGACGCGTTCTGCGGCGGCTGCACCTACTTCACCAAGAACGTCGCCAACCTGCCCGGTCTGGCCCGCAACGACGTGGCCTGGGCGACCGTTTCCGACATGCCGATCGAGCAGATGGCCGGGTACTGGAAGCGGATGGGCTGGGAGCACATCCCGTTCGCGTCCTCGGCAGGTACGACGTTTTCCGCCGACTGCGGCGTCGGCGGCGGCTTCCTGCTGAACCTGTTCCTGCGCGACCGCGACAACGTTTTCCGCACCTACACGACCGGTCAGCGCGGCGTCGACCGGCTGCTGTTCAGCACCAGCGTCTCCGACCTCGCCGCGTACGGCCGCCAAGAGGACTGGGAGGACTCCCCGGCAGGTTGGCCGCAAGCACCGACGTACGGCTAGGTCCAGATACGACTAGGTCCAGACGCGGCTCGGGTACGACGCTCGCAGTATTGGCATGACCTCTGTGACGAAGGTCTCAACGGACTCCCGGTTGTCCTCCTCCGGGAGTCCCGCGACCTCCAGCGAGATGCCGGAAAGCTCGTGCCCGAACGCTTCCTGGTACCGGCCGAACTTGTCGATCACCTGTTCCGGCGATCCGACCAGCACCGATCCGCCGTCGAGGAACTCCTCCAGCGTCCGGAACGGCAGCTGGTTGTGCCGGGCGCCCGGTGAGTCCATGAACGCGTCGAAGATCGGCCGGTACCCCTCGACCGCTTCCTGCGACGTTTTCTTCACGTACAACCCGTTGAACCCGGCGCCCACCACAGCAGCCGCCGGGTCCCGTCCGTACGCCTCCCAACGCTCCCGGTAGTGCCGGATCAGCCCGGCGTACTTCTCCAGCGGATGGAACCCGTTCGCGGAGAACAAGGGATCACCCCAGCGCGCCGCCAGCTCGGTGGACTCTGTCGACGACGCCGACCCGTGCCACAGCGGAATGCCGTCCGGTCGGTACGGCCGCGGCTGCGTGGTCGCGTCCGTCAACGCCGGGCGATACCGCCCCGACCAGGAAACTCCGGTTTCCCGCAGCAATCGCCGGAGCAGCTCGTACTTCTCCCGATTCCGGTCCCACTGCCCGTCGAGCTCGTACCCGAACAGCGCGTTCTGTTCCGGGTCGTTTCCCTTCCCGATGATGATGTCGAGCCGTCCACCCGACAGCTGGTCGAGAGTCGCGTAGTCCTCCGCCACCCGCACCGGGTCCAGCAACGACAGCACCGTCACCGTGGTCAGCAGCCGGATCCGCGACGTCACCGCGGCGATGTAGGACAGTACGACCGGCGGCGACGACGAGATGAACCGTTGCGCATGCCGCTCCCCCACGCCGTACGCGTCGAAGCCGAGCTCCTCGGCCCATTGCGCCTGCTGTACGACGCGCCGGAACCGCTCGGACGACGTGAGCTGCACGCCGCTGATCGGGTCCGGCGAGTTGTCGATCAGCGTGTACGTACAGAACTTCACCTAGGAACCTTCTGCTCGCCCGCAGTCACCGGCAGACCGAGGCGGTTTCCGGGCACCGGCGCCGGGCAGGTCCCGTACGCCGTGAACGCGAACGGCAGGTTGATCGTCCGGTTGAAGTCGATCCGCACCGACCCGTCCCGCGCCACCGGCCCGGTCGTCACCGTCCGCCAGGGCGCCGTCTCCTCACCGTTCGTCTTGTCGTGGAACGAGACGTTGAGCCGACCGTCGTTCGCAGCGGTCGCAACCAGCTCGTACGCCGTACCTCCCAGCGCCACATGCACCGTGCCAACCGCGGTGATGTGCTGACGCAGGTCGTCGCGCGCCGTCGACACCTCCACTCGCTGCGCCTTCGGGTACGGGCTGAAATACCCGGTGACCGTCCAAGCGTCGTCGATCGGGTACGTCGGAACGCCCTTGAAGCCCGTCCGCGTCGCGGCGCCCGGGTCCCGTTGCCGGATCGCGTACCTCCCGCCGCGAAGGACGAGTTCCGCGAGCCGGTTTCCGTGCAGCAGCCAGCTGAGTGAGCCGGCTTCCGGAACGCTGGCGGAAACCGTTCCGTGCACTGGTTCTCCGCCGATCGTCAGTTCACCCGAGGCGGTGACGTGTGCCTGCTCGTCCGCCCACCACTTTCCGGCCAGACCGTCGATCGCGGTGGGCGTGGCCTGCAGCCAGTTGAAGGCGACGATGGAGAGCCAGCCGTAGTCGGTGTCCAGGTCGCGTTCCCGCGCCGCGTGCCAGGTCTGCCAGTCCTGCTCCAAGTCGGAAACGACAGTCATGATGCTTTCCTTTGTTCGCGGTGGGCTACCTCGGAGCGGACCAGCGGGATCACGTATCGGCCGAAGTCGATCGCGTCGTCATAGATGTCGTAGCCGCGGGCCGAGAAGATCCGGATCCCGAGGTCGTAGTAGTCGAGCAGCGCCGCGGCTACGGTTTCCGGCGTTCCGACCAGGGCCGTGGAGTTTCCGCCGCCGCCGGTGAGACCGGTCGGTGCGGTCCAGAGCGCGCGATCGTGCCGTTCACCAGCCGCGACCGCCTTCAGCAACCGCTGCGATCCGGCGTTTTCCGGCGTCTTCGACCGCAGCCGGGTGCTTGCCGGAACGCCGCCGGCCTGGACGTCCTTGATCCGGCCGAGAACGTTTTCCGCCTTCTCCCAGGCGAGGTCCTCGGTCGGCGCCAGGATCGGCCGGAACGCGATCTGGATCGTCGGCCGGTCCGTCCGCCCCGCCCGCGCCGCCGCGGCGTCGATGGTCGCGAGCTGTTCCCGGGTCCCGGCCAGCGGCTCGCCCCAGAGCGCGAAGATGTCTGCCTCGGCCGCGCCGACCGCGTACGCCGCCGCCGACGAGCCGCCGAACGAGATCCGCGGCCGCGGCTGCTGGACCGGCTTGATGTCGGCGAGGAACTGCTCGAACCGGTAGTGCTTTCCGTCGAAGTCGAACCGGGTGTCCGAGGTCCACGCCTGCTTGAGGATCTGGATGAACTCGGCCGTCCGCCCGTAGCGGTCGTCCTTCGCCAGGAAGTCGCCCTCGGCCGCCTGGTCCGCGGTCGAGCCGCCGGTGATCACGTGCACCTCGAACCGGCCGCCACTCAGGTGGTCCAGGGTCGCAAACGTTTTCGCGGTCAGCGTCGGGTACGCGACGTTCGGCCGGTGAGCGACCACGAGGTTGATCCGCTCGGTGCGGCCGGCGACGTACGCCGCGACCTGGGCCGGGTCGGGAGAGCCCGAGTGATAGGCGAACAGGATGCGATCCCATCCGTTGTCCTCGTGGGCCCGCGCGAGTTTGCTGGTGTACTCCAGGTCCAGCGGGCCGCCGGTTCGCGGCGTCACCTCGCTGGCCGGGTTGGTTCCGGCGATGCCGAGGAACTCAACTGGCATGGCGTTCTTCCTTCCGTACGGTGGGTGCGAGCAGCTTGAGCAGGTCGCGGGCGACGGCGTCGTTCTGCCGGAAGCCGGGACCGTTGAAATGCGGCCGGGAGAAACCTGACGATCCGGCCGAGCCGGAAACGGACGGCCCGAGCAGAAACAGCGTTTCCTGCGTGGATCCGTCGGCACGGATCGCGCGGCATCGCGAGTCCGCCTTGAGCTGACCGCCGCCGAGACTCGTTCCGTCGGCCGCGAACAGTTCGTCGGCAGCGAGCGCGCCCGAGTCCAGCAGACCGCGCAGCAACGGATCGGCGGCCGCGAGTACGTCGGGACGCGGCAACCGGGCCTCGACGAACGCCCGCGCCCGGATCTCACCCGGCACCGCAGGGCTGGTGGCCACGAACTGATCGTTGTCGATAGCAACCTCAAGGTCCGGTCCGGCGAACCGGACGACGCCGGCCCGGTGCAGCGCGAGCAGTTCCTCCAGCCGCCGCGGAGGCGGTCCGCTCGCCACGAACGAGAAGAACCCGTGCCACTCGCTTTCCACGCGCCGTACCCGGTCCTCGTCCGACAACTGCCCGTCGGTGATCGCCCGCGACAACACGCTGTAGATGCTCAGCAGCGCGTTGAACACCGCCAGATCCGCGGAATACGCCGGATCCGCGCGCCGGAGCAGATCGCTCTCGATCAGCTCGGTGAGCAACCGCTCGAACCCCTCCCGGTCCTCGAAGAACCGCCCGGCCAACGGCCGATCCACCTCGTGCCGCACGAACCGGTCCGCCGGGTCGGGAACAGCGTCAGCAACCACAGCCGCGAACTCCCGATCAGAACGACCGAACGAAGCCCCCGGCCGTGCACTTCCCACAGCCTCCCGCCCCACCCCGGACCGAGCACCTCCCGCAACCTCCCGCCCCACCCCGGACCGACCACCGCCTGCGGCCTCCGGCCCCGCACCTGGTTCGAGCCCGGTCGCGGCGCCGGGCCCCACCTCCGAACCCCAGTCCTGCGCCCCCACGGGCGTCCAGTCGTCCAGGGCATTCGCAAAGCTCTCCCACGACCATCGGACTCGCTCCGGGTGCGCGGTGAACAGTTGTTTGTAGTGGGCGTAGGCCAGCTCTTTCTCGATCAACGGCGCCACGTCGCGATCGAAGTCGAGAGCGCCGTCGCCCAACGCCTCCTTCGTGAGGTAGCGCGTCGGGACCGGCTTCGTTCCCGGCACGGTGTACCCGAGCTTCGCGTGGTACGGGACGCCGCGGCGCGAACCGACGTACAGGATCGGCTCGTCGCCGGAGGGGTGGTAGCTGAGCAGGCCGTCGCACTCGTCGTACCAGCCGCCGCGGCCTTCGGTGAGCAGCACCATCAGGTCGACGAACGCCTGCCCGAATCCGCGGACGATGACCGGCGCCTGTGGCCACAGCCCGTCCAGGTCGACGTCGGCGGTGTACCCCGGCGGTATGTAGGTCAGACCGGCGTCCGCGGCCTGCGCGGCCCACGCCGATTCCGATGCCGTGGGCAACCGATCCAGATAGCCGAGCGCGAGTACCACCGCGTCGGCCGCGATCTCCTGTCCGGACGCGAGGATCACCCGCTGGTCCGCAGTGAGCTCGACGGCTCGCTCCGGGTGGGTGACGACGGTCGCGGGGAGATCGCGGACGACGCGCTCCCACACCCACGCCAGGTACTCCGCCTGCACCAGGCGCGGTGGGAAGTCCATCGGGCCGGGCTGTTCGAGCCCGGCTTTCTCGAGGATCACGGCGCCCTCGCCCGCGACCCAGGTCGCCAGGTCCGGACCCGGCACGATCGGTCCGTCACATTCGACCGACTCGTCGGTGAAGATCGTGATGTCGGACGTCATCGAGTTCATCCACAACAGTCGCGACTGTTCGCGCCGCCAGATCCGCCCGCCGCCGGCCGGAAACGGATCCACCACGTGGATCTCGACCCGCCGGCCACCGAGCAACTCGCCGGCACTGGCCGCGAACCGTTCCAGCAGCCCGGCCGTCCGCGGTCCTCCACCCACGAACACCACCGTCGCCGGCGGTTCCTTCCACGGATGCAGATCGGCCACGGTCATCGGGTCAGCCCTAGGTGGTTCCGCAGCGTTGTGCCGGCGTACTCGGACCGGAAAACGCCGCGTTCGCGGAGCAGTGGCACTACTCGGTCGACGAAGTCGTCGAGGCCGGACGGAGTGAGGTGCGGAACGAGGACGAAACCGTCTGCAGCGTTTTCCTGGACGTGCCGGTTGACCGCCTCCGCCACCGTGGTGGGTGAACCGACGAACGTCTGCCGGTTCTGCTGGTTGATGACCGTCTGCCGCAGCGACCAGCCGTGCGCCTCGGCCTGCGACCGCCACTCGGAAACGATCGGAAACGGATCGTTGTACCCGACTCGGCCCTGCGTCACCGACGAACCGACGACCGGGTCCTCGGCCGGCAGCGGACCGTCCGGGTCGTACGCCGAGAGGTCGCGTCCCCAGAGCAGTTCGGCCAGCACCACCGCGGTCGGACCGGAAACCTGCTGCTCCCGGATGTACGCCGCTTTCTCGATCGCCTCGGCATCCGTGTCCGCGACCACGACCGTCACCGCCGGCATGATCTTCAGCGACTCGTCGGTCCGCCCGTACTTCGCCAGCCGGGCCTTCACGTCCTTGTAGAAGGTCTGCCCACCCTCGAACGTCCCGTGCCGGCTGAAGATCACGTCCGCGCTCGACGCCGCGAACTCGCGCCCCTCGTCGCTGTCGCCGGCCTGGATGATCACCGGCCGGCCCTGCGGCGACGGCGGCAGACCGAACCGCCCGCGGATGGTGAAGTGGGCGCCGTCGTCCGCGAAGGCCCCAGCGCCTTCGCGGGCGAAGGTACCCGCCGCCTGGTCGAGGACGAGTTCGTCACCGTTCCAGGAGTCCCAGAGTTTCCGCACGATCCGGAGCGATTCCTGCGCGCGGACGTACCGGTCGCCCTTGTCGAGGTATCCGCCGCGGCGGAAGTTCTCGCCGGTGAACGCGTCCCAGGACGTCACGACGTTCCAGGCCGCGCGGCCGTCGGAGACGTGGTCGAGGGTGGCGAGTCGTTTCGCCAGTTCGTACGGCTCGTTGAAGGTCGAGTTGACGGTCGCGGCCAGGCCGAGGTGCGTCGTGACCGCGGCCAATGCGCTGAGCACGGTCAGCGACTCGGGCCGGCCGACGACGTCCAGGTCGTGGATCCGCCCCTTCACCTCACGCAGTCGCAGCCCCTCGGCCAGGAAGAAGAAGTCGAAGGTCCCGCGTTCCGCAGTTTCCGCAAGTTGCCGGAACGATCCGAAATCGATCTGCGACCCGGCCGCGGGATCCGACCACACGGTCGTGTTGTTCACGCCCGGAAAATGCGCAGCAAGGTGGATCTGCTTGGTCATCGCACACTCCTCGCGTACCTGTTCACCGGCCGCCGCAACCCGAGCCGCCCGCGCAAACTCCCGCCTCGCTCCCCTACCCCGACCAACCCGCGTTCTCGCAAGACCGGCAGCAGCTGCTCCGCAATCACCGGCACGTCGAGCTCGAGCGAAGCCGGCCGAAGCTGTACGCCGTCAACGCCCGCCGCCGCCCATCCCTCGATCAACGAGGCGAGCCGCTCGACACCGTCGACGTGCGGCTGCACCGCGGCGGACACGAGCACCAGCGGCCCGACCGCCTGATCCGACGTGACGGTCACGCTCCGCCCGGTGTCCCCCGCCCTGCGACGAGCGTTTTCCCGCAGCTCCTGCACCTGATCCGACAGATCACCGGAATCCGGCAGAAACACCAGTTCCGCGTCAATGGCCGCCTCCAGCGCTTCGGGAGTGGTGACCCGGATCCCGGTGATCGGGTGTCCCTGCGGCGGCCGCGGCACGATCGACGGGCCTTTGACGCTGAACGTCGGCGACTCGAAGTCGACGTAGTGCAGTTTCTCCCGGTCGATGAACCGCCCGGTGGCAGCGTCGCGGATGATCGCGTCGTCCTCCCACGAGTCCCACAGGCGACGGCCGGCGTCGACGACGTACCGCGCCTCGCGCCAGGTCTCGGCGGCCGGTGCCGGCTCGCGCCGCCCGATCACCGCGGCCGCTTCGGCCGACGTCGAGACGTCCGCGATCCACCCGGCCCGGCCATCCGAGATGTGGTCGAGCGTCGCCACCGACGCCTGCACGTGGAACGGTTCCGTGTGCGTGACGGTGATCGTCGGCAGCAATCCGATCCGATGCGTCACCGGAGCGACCCGCGCGGCGAGCCCGAGCGCATCCAGCCGGACACTCACCCGATCGGGTACGTCGTCCGGCGCCTCGAGCGCATCCGCGAACGTCACGAGGTCGACTCCCGCCGCCTCCGCCCGCTGGGCCGCGCGGACGGCGAGCTCACCGGTCAGAATCGCCCGCGGATCAACCTCCGGACCACGCCACGCCCCGGGATCCCCACCGGCCCCGTCGATCTCGATCGCCGTGATCAGCCCCTTGCTCATGGACGTCCTCGCTTCGCTCCGGGCGCCCATGAGGCTCGCAGGGCGCTGCGCTTGATGATTCGCTCGCTGCGCTCGCTCATGACGCCACCTTCAGCGCCACCGGGAGGTTCTTGCGGAACGGCAGCGGACCGATCGACTCCGGATCGGCCTCGGTGTCGAACTGCGGCTCGAACCCGGCCGCCAGATACAACCCCGCCGCCTCCGGCTGCCGCGGACCGGTCGTCAGATACAGCCGGCGATACCCGAGATCGAGCGCCGCCGCCTCCAACTCGGCCAGCACGCGACGCCCCAGCCCCTGCCGGCGATGCAGATGCGACGTCCACATCCGCTTCACCTCGGCGGTCTCGTCGTCGTACCGGCGGATCGCGCCGCCGGCAACCGTCTGACCGCCGTACCGCAGCAGCACGAACGCGCCGCCCCGCTCGGCGTGAAAGTCCGACGGCGGTACTTCGGTCAGCTGCGTGTTCTCGTTCGTACGCCCGTACCGCGTGCTGTACTCGACGACCAGATCCGCCAGCAACGGCGCCGCCTCGGGATCCTCCGGACGAGCCCGGACCGCCTCCACGGCAGCGATCTGCACCGGCGCGCTCTCCACCGGCTGACCGCCCTCGACCGTCGCGAGGAACGCCTCGGTCACCTGATACAGCGGGACCGATGCCACCGGATCGAGCAGCAGCCCGCCACCGTCGTACAGCTGGACGTGCGAGGACAGGACGAACCACCCCTGCCCGATCGCGCCCGCGCCGAGGCTGGTGAGCACCGGACGGAGCGCGTAGTCGATCACCAGCACGTGCGCCGGCGTACCACCCGTTGCCAGCGGCAACACCGTCTTGCCCTTCAACGCGTACTGCGGCAGCAGATCCAGGAACACCTTCAGCAAACCGGAGTACGCCGCCTTGTAGACCGGGGTCGTGACCACGACCGCATCCGCGTTCTCGAGCACCGAGGCGGCCGCGGAAATCGCTGGATCTTCGGCCTGACCGCGCAGCAACGGCTCGGCCGGAAGGTCCCGCAACACGATCGGCGTGACGGTGTGGCCGTGGCTGATCAGGCGCTTGGTGACATAGTCCAGAACCGCGTCGGTCCGCGACGGGACCGACGGACTGCTGGAGATCGTTGCAATGGTCGCCATCGAGTTCTCCTATTTCTTCGGCAGACCGGGCGGGTTGATCAAGGACTTCGGGACTGCCTCGCCCTGCAGGCCCCACTTGGCCAGCACCTTCGCGTAGCTGCCGTCGGCGATCGTCGCGTTCAGCGCGTCCGCGAGCGGCTTGACGAGACCGTTGTCCTTCTTGGTCGTGACCCCGACCAGGCCTTGCACGGGATAGCTGGACGAGACGGTGCCGACGATCTCGGTCTTGTCCTGAGAAGTCTGCTGCCGCGTCGCGACGTGGTAGGACGCGGTCGGGTTCGGGCCGAGGTACAGGTCGATCCGGCCGGACTGCAGCGCGAGGTAGGTGTCCGCGGCCTGCTGGTAGTACTTCAGGTTCGCCGGTTTCCGCCCGGCCGCGACGTTCTGCTTGTTCCAGTCGACCAGGATCGCTTCCTGCAGCGTTCCGGAACCGACCGCGACGGTCTTTCCGGAAAGGTCCGCCGGACCGCTGACCTTCAGCCCCGACCCCAGCTTCGCCTCGAACGCGTGCAGCCCGAGCCGGTACGTCGCGAAGTCGTACTTCTCCTTGCGCAGTTCGGAAACTCCGATGTTCGAGATTCCGACCTGGTACTTTCCGGAGTCCAGCCCGAGGAACAGGTTCTCCCAGCTGGTCGTGTCGATCTCGGCCTGCCGCCCGACCACGCTCGCGACCAGGTAAGCGATGTCGATCTCGACGCCGATCGGCGTCTTGTTGTCGTCCGCGGTGAAACCGAGCGGCGGCAGACCGCCACCGGCCGAGCCGTTCCCGACCACCAGCTTCCCGGACTCCCGCACCGAGGCGGGCAACTCGGCCGCGATGCTGTCCACCTTCGCCGAGGTGACGTGCTTCTGGTCGGCCGAGGTGTCGAACGAAACCACCGAGGGGTCACCGCTCTTGGCGGTCTGCGTCTGCGGATCCGCACAAGCGGCCGCGGCCAGCAGAACCACCCCGAGCACTACGCTCCAACGTTTTCTCATCAGTTGTCCTCAGCTCGTCAGGGGAAGGCCGGGCGGGTTGATCTCGGACTTGGCGACCGCCTCGTTCGTCACGTTCCAGCGCTCCAGGACCTTGGCGTAGCTGCCGTCCGCGATCACGCCGTCGATCGCCGCCTGGTAGGCCTTCACCAGGCCGCTGTCCTTCTTGGTGGTGGCCGCGATCAGGCCCTGCAGCGTCGGCCCGGCGCCGGAGAACTTGCCGATCGTCTCGGTCTCGCCGGACGTCTTCACGTGGTACGCGATCGACGGGTTCGGACCGAGGTACCCGTCGATCCGTCCGGAGCTCAGCGCCAGGTACGTGTCGGTGTTCTTCTGGAAGTACTTGATCGTTGCCGCCGGCAACCCGGCCTTGACGTTGGCCTCGTTCCAGTCGACCAGGATCTTCTCCTGGTTCGTCCCCGATCCGACCGCAATCGTTTTCCCTGCGATGTCCTTGGCACCGGCGACCCGCCAGGTGCCGCCCTTCTTCGCCTCGAACGCGATGTCGTCCTTGCGGTACGTCGCGAAGTCGTACTTCTGCTTGCGCTTCTCCGTGACGGTGATGTTCGAGAACCCGACGTCGTACTTGGCCGAGTCGAGGCCGACGAACAGGTTCTCCCAGCTGGTGACCTCGATCTCCGGCTTCAACCCGAGCGCCTGGGCGACCAGGTAGGCGATGTCCACCTCCAGCCCGATCGGCGTCTTGTTGTCGTCGGCGTAGAAGCCGAGCGGCACGCTGCCGCTGCCGAAACCGGCGCCGACGACCAACGTGCCGCGGTCGCGGACCTTGGCGGGCAGCAAGGCGGCCGCGGCGTCGTTGCGGGTGGTGGTGACGCGGTTCTGCTCGGCGGAGGTGTTGACCCCGGTGTCCGAGGAAGCGGTGGCCTGGGCTCCACACCCGGCGAGGGTGAGCAGGGCAAGGGACAGGACCAGAAGCCGTTTCATGAGTCAGAGGACCTTCGAGATAAAGGCGCGAGTGCGCTCGTGGACGGGGTTGTCGAGCACTTCGTGCGGTGGACCGGACTCGACGATCCGGCCGGCGTCGATGAAGACCACCGTGTCGGCGATCTCCCGGGCGAAGCCGATCTCGTGGGTGACGACCACCATCGTGGAGCCGTCGCGGGCGAGTTCCTTGATCACGTCGAGGACCTCGCCGACGAGCTCCGGGTCCAGCGCGCTGGTCGGCTCGTCGAACAGCAGGACCTTCGGTTTCAGTGCCAGCGCGCGAGCGATCGCGACGCGTTGCTGCTGACCGCCGGACAGTTGCCGCGGGTACGCGTCGGCCTTCTCACCGACACCGACCCGCTCCAGCAGTTCCCGCGCGAACGGCTCGACCTCGCTGCGCTTGCGGCGCTGCGCCGACACCGGCGCCTCGACGACGTTCTGCAGCGCGGTGAGATGCCCGAACAGGTTGAAGTTCTGGAACACGAACCCGACCTGCGACCGCTGCCGCAGGATGTCGCGCTCCCGCAGTTCGTGCAGCTTGTCGCCGCGGCGTTTGTATCCGATCAGCTCGCCGTCGATCCGGATCAGCCCGCGATCCACCTTCTCCAGATGGTTGATCGACCGCAGCAGCGTCGACTTCCCCGATCCCGACGGGCCGAGGATCACGGTGACCGCGCCGGCCTGGACCTCGAGGTCGATCCCCTTCAGTACTTCGAGATCGCCGAAGCTCTTGTGCACACCCTTCACGTCGATCATCGCGTCGTACCTCTCGCGAAGCGGCGTTCCACGTAGTACTGCACGATCGACAGCAATGTGGTCAGGACGATGTACCAAACCGTGGCGACCATCAGGAGCGGTACGACGCGGCTGTTCCGGCCGTAGATCACCTGCACCTGGTAGAAGAGCTCCGGGATCGCCATCACCGAGACGATCGAGGTGCCCTTGAACAGGCTGATCACCTCGTTCGCGCCGTTCGGCAGGATCGAGCGCATCGCCTGCGGCAGCACGATCCGGAAGAACTGCCGGCGTTTCGGAATCCCCAGTGCGGCGGCAGCCTCGGTCTGGCCGGCGTCGACGGAAATGATTCCACCACGGATGATTTCCGCGGCGTACGCCGCCTGATGCAGCGCCAGTCCGAGTACGGCGGCGCCGAGCGGACCGAACAGGTTGTTCGTACTGAAGTGCACGAACTCCGGGCCGAACGGGATGCCGAGGCTGAGCTCCTGGTACAGGTACGCGATGTTGAACCAGAACAGCAGCTGCACGATCAACGGGATCGAGCGGAACGCCCAGATGTAGCCCCAGGCAACTACTTGCAGGAACGGGCTGCCGGACAAGCGCATCGACGCGAGGACGGCGCCGAGCACGAACCCGAGCACCGTGCCGTACACGGTCAGCTGCACTGTCACCCAGAGCGCCGAGAAGACGGTCCGGGTGGCGAAGAACTGGAAGAACGTCGGCCAGTCCCAGCCCGGGTTGGTGGCCAGTCCGTGCACGAACATCGCGAGCAGGACGAGTACGACGCCGACGCCGACCCAGCGCCACGGGTGCCGCCGGGCGACGACGGTCAGATCGGCTTCGAGCGGTACAGCGGTTGCCGGCGGCCCGGTCGTACCGGACGCAGACGTGACTGAAGTGGTGGACACGATGACACTCCCTGGCGGTGGGCAGGCTTCGCGGGCCCTGCGACGGCGGAGGGCGGCAGCAGGCGACAAGCGTCCGGAAGCGGACGCCTTGACAGGACGCGAGAAAACTCAGGTCAGCGCAGACAGAGGGCGCTGGAGACCCGGGCGAGATCGATGTGGAGGCGGTAGTACGGCGGCTTGCGTGTCATTCCCGTCCCCTCTCGTCGGTCGTGTCATTTCAGTATGGGACGCGGTTGAAAGATAAGTAAGTCGGTCGACAAAGCTCTCAATATATGGACGCCTTATACCGGCCCTGAGGGGCTGCTCGACGCCAACCGCAGGGTGATCCGCATCACGGCCCCGGCGACTTTCTTGCCCAGCCGGTTCACGCCTGAGCGTGCACCGGACGCCAGTAAGCCCTCACCGAGCGTGTGCGATTTCGTTGAACCTTTCGCAATCCGTGTTTGGGGCGTCCGTGACCTTCTCGTTATGGTCTTGGAGCTGCCGTTCCCCCTCACCGGCAGATCGCCGCCCTCCCCCTCCCCCCTCCCTGGAAGGTCTCTCGTGCCCACTCGCCAAGACGCGCCGCAAGCAGATCGGCAGCCGTCCGGCCGCCCGGCTGCCCCGCGCCGGGTGGCAAAGCACCGCTCCTCCCGTCGCAACGCGACCCGCCGCACCCAGCTGATCGGCCTGACCGCCGCATTGGCAGCCGCAGCCGGGACCACGACCGTCGGACTCAGCTCGTCCGCGACCGGTCCGGCCGCAGCATCCGGAAGCACCGGCCTGAGCCCCTCACAGGCCGACGCTCTGACCGCCGCCCGGATCGATCGGCGCGACCTCGGGTCCCGGGACGCCTCCCGGATCGACATGTCGCTCGGGGCGACCCAGAAGGCAGCGGCCGAGACCGCCGCGAAGCAGCGGGCCGCACGCCTGGCCGCGAACGCGACGCTGACGCAGCGCCGGGCGCTCGCGCTGGCCTCCGCGAAGGCGCTCGCCGCGAAGAAGGCCGAGGCGAACGCCAAGGCCCTCGCCGCCGCCAAGAAGGACGCCCTCGCCAAGGCCGCCGCGATCAAGGCAGCTGCCGCGCCGAAGATCGTGCTGCCGACCACCGGCTACCACCTGACCGCCCGCTTCAACCAGGCCGGCGGCCGCTGGGCGCACAACCACACCGGTCTCGACTTCGCGGCCCCGATGGGTACGCCGGTCCGCTCGGTCATGGCAGGCGAGGTCATCCAGGCCGACTTCGAAGGCGCATACGGCCGCCAGGTGAAGGTGCGGCACGCCGACGGCACGGTCACGTCGTACAGCCACATGTCCGAGTTCGACGTCTCCGTCGGCGACTCGGTCGAGGCCGGCACAATGGTCGGCCGCATCGGCATGACCGGCAACACCACCGGCCCCCACGTCCACTTCGAGGTCCTCCCCGGCGGCGGCTCCCCCATAGACCCCGAGCCCTGGCTCCGCGCCCACGGCCTCAACCCGTAGATCCGCTAGCGTTCCCCCACACACTTCGAAGAGGGGGAACTCTTGAAGCTCTACAAGCCCGCCCTGGCCCTCGCCTTCCTGGCATCCGGCCTGGTCACGACCCAACCCGCCCACGCTGCCCCGCAACAGTCCACCGTGACGTGCTCGCTCTCGGTGCCTTCCCGGATCAGCGTCGGCGCGACCTACAACTACTTCCTCGCAAGGTTCGGTTCCGGCTGCCCGGACACCATTTACACCGCGGTGTGGAAGAGCGCTCCGGCAGCCACCTCGAACCCGCAGGGCAGGCTCGAGTTCACGTCCGGAAATCGCGTAGCGCAGTTCGGGTTCTACGGTGCGTTTCCGCCCATCGGGACCATCACATGGACGCCCGCCGGCGGCGCGACCAACATCAACGGCACGAAGGTCGCCGACCTGGCTTCCGCGACCTCGGTCTCGAGGTGCGCTTCAGCCGTCGCGCTCACCGGAGGCCGCAAGGGCAGCCGTACGGCGCTGCTCACGACGGTCTCGTACTGGCGCCCGAGCAGCGACCGCTATGTCCGCTGGGCCAACAAGCAGGTGCTGATCCAGTACCAGGACATCGGTACGACGACGTGGAAGGGGCTGGCGTACGTCACCACGAACAGCGTGGGACAGGTGACGTACAACTACTACCCGAACAAGGCCCGCAGGTACCGCGTCTACGTCCCGGGTACGAGCAGCATCTGGAACATCTTCTCGCCGGTCATCAGCCGCTAGAGCATCTTCGCCATGTCGAGGGCGGCTATGTAGTTGCCCTCGATGAGGAACTCGTTGGGGTGGGTGCCTTCGAGGACGTAGCCGTGGCGCTCGTAGAGGCGGCGGGCGGCCACGTTGGTGCTGTGGACGTGCAGGCTGATCTTGCGCGCGCCGCGGAGACGACCCTCGGCGGTGGCGGCGTCCATCAGTGCGGACGCGACGCCCAGCCGGCGCGCGTCGTGGGCGACCGCGAGGCCGTTGATCGTCAGTACGCCGGAGCCCTCGGGGAACGGGTACTTGTCCTGCAGGCGCAAGTACCCGACCACGACGCCCTCGTGCTCCGCCACCAGATGCGCCTCCGGCCCACTCCGGCTGAAGAACGTGTCCTGCAGGGTGTCCTGGTACGACGGGAACCCCGACGACGCGTCCCACGCGCTCCGCTCGATCGCGAGCAGCGCTGCGTCGTCCTCCTCGACGGCCCGTCGTACCGTCACCTGCTGGTCGCCTGATCGGCGCTCGTCACTCACCGCACCATCCTCACCCGCCGGACGGGCCAACTGCCTGCCTGGTCAGGTTCCGGGTCCGATATCGACAACGTATCGGAAATTCCAGACACTGCTGCAACATCGCCGCAGCTGAACTGTCGGCATGCTGACCAATCATCTGAGGCGCGATCGACGGAGCGCCGTACCCGGCCGCCTGGCGATCGTTGCCGCCGTCATCAGTCTCGCGCTGACCTCGTGTACAGCTACCAGGAAGAGCTGATGGAGAAGGCCGAGGAGTACGTCGCCGAGCCAGACGAATCGCACCACGTGACCGGCCACGCCGTCGACATCGGCCCCACCGACGCCGACTACTGGCTGATCCGCCACGGCAGCCGCTACGGCCTCTGCCAAACCCTCTCCAACGAGATCTGGCACTTCGAACTGGTCACGACCCCGGACGGAACCTGCCCACCCATGAAGTGACGGCGTCAGTTCGACGGGACCCCGACGGCGCGACGCACGACCGCGTCGAAGGTTCGGTCGGGCAGTACGTCGCGCAGGAAGATCAACGGCTTGGCCCCGAAACCGACGGCGTACCGGGTGTTCGGTTTGCGCGCCCGCACCGCCTTGGCGATCGTCCGGGCGATCAGTTCCGGCGCGGAAGCGCGCCGCTGGTTGGACTCCGACGAGAGCGAGTCGGCGACCGCGTTGCCCTGCAGTGCGTACGGACCGGTGGCGGACGCGGCTCGGAGCTTGCCGGCGGCGATGTCGGCCCATTCGGTCTTGATACCGCCGGGCTCGATGACGACGACGTCGATGCCGAAGGGCTTGAGCTCGAGTCGCAAGCAGTCGCTGATCGCCTCCAGCGCGAACTTGGTGGCGTGGTACCAGGCGCCGAGCGGGGTGTGGATCTTGCCGCCCATCGAGGTGATGTTGACGATCTTCCCGGATCGCTGGGCGCGCATCTGCGGAAGCACCAGCTGGACGAGCCGCGCCGCGCCGAAGACGTTGACCTCGAACTGGTAGCGGGCTTCGTCGAGCGGGACGTCCTCGACCGCGCCGTACGAGCCGTAGCCGGCGTTGTTGACGAGTACGTCGATGTGTCCCGTCTCCGCGAGGATCTTCTCGACGCCCGCCTGCATCGACGCGTCGTCGGTGACGTCCATCGGGATCGGGCGGATTCCGGAACTGGTCAGGTGGGCCATCCGCTCGACGCGGCGGGCTGCGGCGTACACGGTGTAGCCGGCCTTGGCCAGTTCGAGTGCGGTGGCTTCGCCGATGCCGGACGAGGCGCCGGTGACGAGGGCGACAGGGTTTTTCACGGCGGTTTCCTTTGGTACGACTGCTGTGGACGTGGTCCACGATAGGAATGCCGGCAGGTGGCGCCACTAGCACAAGACGCCGACCGGCTTGCGATTCGCGCCAACCTGGTCCGGCGTGATCTGCAAGTACGATGGCGGCTTGCGCAGGTCCCTCGCGATGCGTTGGCGGCTAGGCTCGTCGCATGGCAGGTGAACGGTTCGATCTCGAGCCGAGCGTCCAGGCGTTCGTCCGGGACCTCGGCATCGCACCGGCGCGGGTCCTTCGGCGCGCCGAGCTCCCGGCTGATCTGTTCAGCCGCCGGCCGATCGAGCTCTCGGTTCCGGAGTACTACCGGTTCTGGGAGGCGCTCGATCTCGAGGGTGGCGCGGATCGCGACCTCGCGGTGGACATCGGGAAAGCGATTTCGGTCGAGTTTTTCTCGCCGCCGATGTTCGGCGCACTGTGCAGCCCGGATCTCACCGCGGCGGCGCAACGGCTCGCCGTCCACAAGCCGTTGATCGGCCCGCTGCGGATCGACGTCGACTCCACCAGCGCGCTGACGATCACCTACGTCTGGCCGTCCGGCCCGAAGCCACCGGCTCTGCTGGCCACGACCGAGCTGACCTTCTGGGTCGCGCTGGCGCGCATCGCCACGCGCGAGCAGGTCCGGCCCGCGCGCGTCACCATGCCCAACCCGCCGGCCGACCCATCGGCGATCGAGACGTACCTGGGTACCCGGGTCCGCAAGGGCAGCCGGTCCTCGATCACCTTCACCGCCGCCGACGCGAAGCGCCCCTTCCTGACCGAGAACGAACAGATGTGGCGCGTCTTCGCCCCCGAACTCCGCCGCCGGCTCTCCGACCTGCAGGCCTCGGCCACGGTCGCCGACCGGGTCCGCGCAGCCCTCCTCGAGACGCTGCCCGCGGGTGACGCCTCGATCGGCGCGGTCACCGGTCAGCTCGCCACCAGCGCACGCACTCTCCAGCGGCAGCTCGGCCACGAGGGCACCTCGTTCCAGGCGATCCTGACCAGAACCCGGGAGGACCTCGCGCGGCACTACCTGACGAACGGCAACCTCAGGGCCACGGAAATCGCGTTCCTTCTCGGGTACGACGACACCAACTCGTTCTACCGGGCCTTCAAGTCCTGGACGGGCACGACCCCGGACGCGGTTCGGGCGATCCAGGGCGTGTCCTAGCGAGGTTCCTGCGGCGGATCGGGCAGTTCGGCGAGGGGGCGCTGGGACCAGGCGACGTCGTGCCAGGCGTCGAGCTTCCAGCCGATGTTCCGGTAGGTGCCGATCGGGTCGAAGCCGAGGGATTTGTGCAGGCCTTCGCTGGCGGGATTGGGCAGCGTCATGCCGGCGATGGCGGTGCGGTAGCCGCGCTCGGACAGGCGGTCGAACAGGGCGTTGTAAAGCGTCCGGCCGGCGCCGGTGCGGTGGTGGCTGGGGGCGACGTAGACGCTGACCTCGCAGGACCAGCGGTACGCCGCGCGCGGCTTCATCGGGCCGCCGTACGCGTAGCCGACGACCTGGCCGTCGTCCTCGAGAACCAGCCACGCGTGGGTGGACTGGGCCTGGGTGATCCGCTCGGCCATCTCCTCGGCAGTCGGCGGATCGAGCTCGAACGTGATCGCAGTACCGATGACGTACGGCGCGTAGATGGCCGCGCAGGCCGCAGCGTCGGCGGCCGCGGCGTCTCTGACCTGAACCATGACACGATAGTAGCCACAACTGCCGCTATAGTGGCAAGCGTGATGGATGATCTGTCTCGATCCTTGGCCGCGACCGTGCAGCAGGCGCGGGTTGCGCAGGACCTGTCCGTGAACGCTCTCGCCGAGCGGTCTGGGGTCTCGCGCGCGATGATCGGGAAGATCGAGCGGGGCGAGGCGCAGCCCACCGCCGTACTGCTGGGGAAGCTGTCCGGTGCGCTCGGTATGACGTTGTCCGAGCTGGTCGCCCGCGCGGAGAACACAGGTGAGCTGCTCCGTCGAGCCGACGACCAGCCGGTCTGGACCGACCCCGTCACCGGGTACCGCCGGCGCGCGGTGTCCCCGGTGACCGACGGGCCACTGGAACTCGTGGAGGTGGAACTGCCCCCGGATGCATCGGTCTCATACCCGGCCGACGCCTACATCTTCAAGTACCAGCAGTTGTGGATCCTCGACGGACTGCTGCGTTTTCACGAAGGGCCACAGGTCCACGAACTGCGTGCCGGCGACTGCCTGCAACTCGGCCCAGCCTCACCGACAACCTTCCACAATCCCGGTACGTCGACGTGCCGCTACCTCGTCGCGCTGGTCAAGGGGCGCGCCTGAAACCACTGCGCGACCGCGTCACGCAGACCCTCCCGTTCTGCGACCCCGTCCTGGTCGGCGGCCCAGGCGACGTAGCCGTCCGGCCTGATCAGCAAGGCGATCGGCGTCTCGTGCCGGCCGGTGACGACCTCGATGGGATCGGCCACGAGATCTGCGAACGAGCCGTCGGGAGTGAGGTCGACGAGGAGCGGGCGGGCGGATCGCGTCAGCTCGGCCAAGCGTGCCGAACCGACCATTAGATCCGGCGCCCAGCGGCCGACCAGCGGATGCGAACCCTCGTGGTACTTGACGTCCGCGCCGGAAATCAGTTCCGCAACCCGCTGCACGTTCCGCGGATCGGTCAGAAACTCGCCGAACAGTTTCCGCAACGCCGTCACGTCGGCGCCCGGCGCGATCAGCGCGGATTGCGCCTGGGTCTGCATCACGACCCGCTCCCCCACCGGGCGACGCTCCGACTCGTACGTGTCGAGCAGACCGGACGGCGCCCAGCCCTGTACCTCGGCCGCCAGCTTCCACCCGAGGTTGACCGCATCCTGCAGCCCGAGGTTCAGACCCGGTCCGCCGATCGCCGAGTGCACATGCGCTGCGTCGCCGACCAGCAGCACCCGTCCGGAACGGAAACTCGACGCCAGCCGGCTGTTGCCGCCAACCACCCGCCGGAGCTGCCGCACACCCTCGCCCGTTGGCTCGACCAACGGTAGATGGACGCCGAGCACCCGGTCGGCGCTCTCCTGAAGTTCCTGGAACGTCATCTCGCCGTCCGGCGGGGCGTCCCACTCTCCCGTGCTGATCGCGGGCAACCGATTCGGAAACGGTGCCCACACGAACAGTCCACGTTCCGTCCGCTGGTGCAGGAACGGGGGCACGACGCCGTACCCGGGGATCTTCAGCAGCCCGTCCTCGATGTACTCGGGCGGCACCGCGGCGCTGCCGCTCCGGGACACCATCGAATCGTTGGTGACACCGGGAAAGTCGATTCCGGCCAGTTTCCGCGTCTGACTGTGCCCGCCGTCGGCGCCGACCAGATAGCCGGCCCGCAGTTGATAGTCCCCGTCCGGCCCGGTCAGCGACACCGTGACACCGTCTGCGTCCTGCGTGAACCCGGTCAGCTCGTGACCACGCCGGATCTCGACGCCGAGTTCCAGCGCCCGCTCCTGCAGCACCTCCTCGATACGTACCTGGGGAAGCTGCAGCAGATAGACCGGGTTCTCGTCGAGTACGTCGAGCGGCAACGGCATCGCGCCGAACACGAAACCAGGAGCCGGCTGCGGCGGACCCGGCGTACCGCTCAACCGCTCGTACAGTCCGCGCCGGTCGAGCATCCGGACGACCTGGCCGACCAGGCCGTTGGCGCGCGGAATCGTGCTGCGTTCCGGCAGTTTCTCCAGCACGATCGGCCGGACTCCGGCCAACCGGAGTTCACTGGCGAGCATGAGGCCGTTCGGTCCGGCCCCGGCGATGACAACTTCTGCGTCCATGACGTCCTCCACATAGGCGTGACTGACCGCCCCGGCGACTCACCGGGGTCAAGCAGTTCTGTTGGTTGTGCGGGTGGTTACCCGGGTTGTTCTTCGGGGACGGGCAGGCCGGCTTCGACCTGGTCGAGCGCCGACGACAGCAGGTCGGCGATCGAGCGCGGCGGATCGGCCCGCAGCCACTCCGCCATCACGACCGCGCGGGTCGCGCCGATCACCTCGGCGACCAGCCGCGGATACAGCCCCGAGGTCCCGGTCCGGTCGGCGACCGCGGCCGCCAGTTCCTCACCGACCCGGGCGTAGGCGCGCGCGACCGCGCCCTGCAGTGCCGGCTCGCTCATCATCAACCGGATTCCGGTGAGCCACTGCTCGTCCGGCGGCCGCCGGCCGCCATGGCCTTCCGCGCCGAGAGCGAAGTGCTTCTCGATCGACACCCGGATCGCGACCCACAGCGGCTCGTCGGCGGGCCGCGCCCGGAGCTCCTCGGCGATCCGCAGGCTGCGATCCACCTCGCGCGCGGCGATCGCGTCGGCCTTGCTGTCGAAGTAGTTGCGGAACGTCCGCAGCGACACACCGGCCTCGGCGGCGATGTCCTCGATCCGCACGTTCCCGTACCCGCGCTCGACGGCGAGCCGGACCGCCGCCCAGCTCAACGCGATCCGCGTCTCCTGCTTCTTCCGCTCCCGCAACCCGTCGGCCATGTCCCGACCGTAGCAGAACTTGCCTAAAGAGCAAAGATGCCTTTCAGGCAATTTCTTACGACCCGGCAGAACTGGTAGCCGGACCATGATTGGGTAAGCCCATGACGGTGTCCCCGCTGGTCTGGGTGCTGACGCTGCTGGCGATCGTCGGCCTGTTGCTGTTCGACTACTTCTTCCATGTGCGGTCGGCGCACGTCCCGACGCTCCGCGAGGCCGCCGTCTGGTCCGCGCTGTACGTCGGGATCGCGGTGCTGTTCGGACTCGGAACCCTCGTACTCGGCGGCACCGACATGGGCTCGGAGTACTTCGCCGGCTACATCACGGAGAAAGCACTGTCGGTCGACAACCTGTTCGTGTTCCTGATCATCATGACCGGCTTCCGGGTGCCGCGGGAGAACCAGCAGAAGGTCCTGCTGGTCGGGATCGTGGTCAGCCTGATCGCCCGGGCCGGGTTCATCTTCATCGGCTCGGCGCTGCTGCACACGTTTTCCTGGGTGTTCTACCTGTTCGGGATCGCGCTCCTGCTGACCGCCGGAAACATGCTCAAGCCGGAGACCGAGGAGTCGCACCAGGCGCAGAACCTGGTCGTCCGGCTCAGCCGCCGACTGTTCCGGACCTCGGAGGAGTACGACGGGGACCGGCTGACGACCGTCGTCGACGGGCACCGGATGCTCACGCCGATGCTGCTGGTGATGATCACGATCGGCGCCACCGACCTGATGTTCGCGCTCGACTCGATCCCGGCGATCTTCGGCCTGACGCAGAACGTCTTCGTCGTGTTCACCGCAACCGCTTTCAGCCTGCTCGGGCTGCGGCAACTGTTCTTCCTGCTCGACGGGCTGCTGGACCGGCTGATCTACCTGTCCTTCGGGCTCGCCGCGATCCTCGCGTTCATCGGCGCCAAGCTGATCCTGCACGCGCTGCACGAGAACAACCTGCCGTTCGTGAACGGTGGCGACCACGTCGAGGTGGTGGAGATCAGCACCGGTCTCTCGCTGGTCGTGATCCTTGCCGTGCTGCTGATCACGATCTTCGCGTCCCTGTTCAGTACCCGTGGGCGGACGCAGACCGCGATGGCCCACATCCGCCGGGACGCGACGGCGTACCTCGATCCGGAGTACACCGACGACCCGGCGGAGCGGGAACGGGTGTTCCAGCGGTTGCTGCGGGCCCGCGACCACATCACCGAGCTCGGCCCGAAGGCGAAGCAGCACGTCCTGAACGAGGACGACCTGATGGCCCTGTGCCGCGAGGTCGGCGAAGCCCACGCCGCTGCCCACGCCGACCACGTGATCCGCCCCAGCCTCTGACACCACCCCGGCGGGGTGAGCATCGTCAGGCCGCGGGCAGCCAGACACGCATGGCACCGATCTCCCGGTTCGCCCACGCGTAGTACGGGATTGCCGTCACCTCGACCTCGTCACCGGTGGAGTCCGCCGCATCGCCGGTGAACGGCCAACCCATGCGATGTCCGGTGCCGGTTCGTCCGCGCGCAGACAGAACCGTGATCCCGTCAAGCATTTCCGAGCCGCGCGCAACAGGTGCCTCAGGCAACAGATGCAGGTCGTCGACGTTCGCAGCGTTGTCCGCCTGCTCGACGGCGTACACCAGCGGTCCACGCTCGATGGCGACACAACCGCGGACGGCGTCGATCCGCGGATCCGCACCGATCAGGCGCGGCGTAAGCGGCAACTGCAGCTCGATGTCGGCCGCTTCGACCTCGGCGTATCCACCCGCCCCCACCGGCTGCCCGTTGACCGTCGCACCATCCGCCCACGCCGGAATACGTAGCTCAACCGCCACCGGTGTCGCGCTGGTGATGCGGACCGAGCCGTCCCACGGGTAGTTGGTGTCGACGGTCAGCTCGACATCGCCCGACTTGATGACGCCGGCGGCGTACTGATGGATCTGTATGGCATCGTCGGTCGTCGTCGCGAGGTAGCCGTCGAGGCTCGCCAGCGTGCGCATGATGTTCGGCGGGCAGCACGCACAGTCGAACCAGCCACGCCGTCCGTGCGCCGGACTCCGACCGGTGTCCGGGTACGCCGAC
Source organism: Kribbella sp. NPDC055110 (assembly GCF_053607525.1). Classification (NCBI taxonomy): domain Bacteria; kingdom Bacillati; phylum Actinomycetota; class Actinomycetes; order Propionibacteriales; family Kribbellaceae; genus Kribbella; species Kribbella sp. NPDC055110. The sequence goes on along the minus strand of NZ_JBSGTS010000013.1, from coordinate 89,707 downwards.
CCGCGCAGCTGCAACGGGTTGACGTAGAAGTACTCGGTCCCGGCCAGCGATACGCCGGCAAGGAAACCGTTGTACAGCATCCGCTCGATCGCATCGCCGTACGACGCCTCGCCGGTCGCGAGCAGCATCCGCCAGGCCCATTGGATTCCGCCGATCGCGGCACACGTTTCCGCGTACGCACGATCCGGCGGCAGCTCGTACTCGTCGCCGAACGCCTCGCCCTCCCAGCGCGCGCCCAGCCCGCCGGTGACGTACGTCTTCGTGGACCACATGTGGTCGAACTGCCGCTTCAGGGAATCAAGCAGTTCGGAGTCGCCGGTCTCCAACGCGACGTCGGCCGCACCGGCGGCGAGGTAGACCGCGCGGACCGAGTGCCCCTCGACCGTGGTCGCCTCGCGCACCGGCACCCGGTCGGAGAAGTACGCCGGCGAATGCCCGTGCCGCTCGATGATCCCGTGCCCGCGAGCCTCGACGAACCATTTCGCCAGCTCGAGGTACGCCGTCGTACCGGTTTCTCGATAAAGCTCGACGAGGGCCATCTCGATGACCGGGTGCCCGTCGACGTCGACTGTCTTGTCGTCGCCGAACGTCGCGACCAGGTGGTCAGCCAGCTTGGTCGCGACGTCGAGCAGCGCGCGGTCGCCGGTGCAGCGGACCTGGGCGACGGCGGCCTGGATCAGGTGGCCGGCGCAGTAGTGCTCGTGGCTCCAGACGAGTTGCTGGTAGCGGCCCTCGTCGCCGTAGCGGAGTTGGACGACCGAGTCGAGATATCCGTCCTCGCGTTGGGCGGCGGCGACGACCGTGGTCAGGTCGCGGATGCGCCGCAGGAGGTCGTCGTCGGGGTTGCGCCCGTACTCCCACGCCGCGGCCTCGAGCCACTTGTAGACGTCGGAGTCGGCGAACACCGGGCCGATCGCCTCGCCCTCGCCGGTTCCGGCCGCGAGGCGGAGGTTCTGCAGGTTTCCGGCCTTCTCGAGCTGGTCCTGGCCGCTCGGGATCGCGTCCGCGCCGTTGCGGGCCTGCCGCGGCGCCCAGAAGCCGCCGGTGATCGTGACCTGGCCGAGCCCGAGGGGGTGCCGACGGCCCTTCGTGGTGGCGGCCGGGCTGCGGGACGTAGTGACAGTTTCCGGGGAAGCGCTCATCTACCGTGACTCCTGAGTTAGGAAAATCCGGAACACGTTTTCCTTGACGAAGGTAGAGAGCCTGCCGCGTCAGGTCAACCCCTGCCTGTGGATAACTTCCGAGCCGGCCGCGCGCCGTGCGGTACCGTGCCGGAAACCTCAGGAAAGGAGTTGCCGCATGGCCTCACGGATCATCCGCGCGCCCGGGATCAAGGACGTGGCCGCGCTGGCCGGCGTCTCGGCGAGCACGGCGTCGAAGGCGCTGAACGACACCGGGCAGCTCCGCGCGTCCACGCGCGAACGAGTCCGGCAGGCCGCCGAACAGCTCGGTTTCACCCCGGACAACCGCGGCCGCGCGCTCGCGTCCGGGCGCAGTTTCACGGTCGGTCTGATCACCACGGACAGCTCCGGCCGGTTCAGCATCCCGATCATGCTAGGCGCCGAGGACGCGCTCAGCGCGGGCGAGATGGCGCTGGTCCTCTGCGACACCCGCGACGACCCGCTCCGCGAGCAGCACTACCTGAAGTCGCTGGTGTCCCGCCGGGTGGACGGCATCATCGTGACCGGACGCCGGACCGAGGCGCGGGAGCCCATCGACGTGCCGATCCCGGTCGTCTACGCGTTCAGTCCGTCGATCGATCCGGACGACACGTCGGTGATCGTCGACGACCACGGCGGCGGCGCATCGACCGTGCGGCACCTGTTGTCCCTCGGCCGCGAGCGGATCGCGCACGTCACCGGGCCGGAGGCACACTTCAGCGCACAGATCCGGGCCGCCGCGAGCATGGGGGCCGCGCGGGACGCGTTTGCCGGCCAGCCGCTGTACGGAGAGTGGAGCGAGCGCTGGGGCAGGCACGCGGTCGACGTACTGCTCCGGGCGCACCCGACTCTGGACGCGATCACCTGCGGCAGCGACCAGATCGCCCGCGGCGTCTGCGATCGCCTGCGCGAGCTCGGCCGCTCGGTCCCCGACGACATCGCTGTCACCGGCTACGACAACTGGTCCGTGATGGCGCTGGCCAGTCGCCCACCCCTCACCACCGTCGACATGGAGCTCGAAGAACTCGGCCGCCGTACTGCCAACCTGCTCCTCGACGTCATTGCCGGCACGCCCCAACGCGGCCAGCTGATGCTCCCCACCCGTCTGATCCCCCGCGAGTCGACGCTCGGCACCTGAACGGTCGTCCTCAGCGCGTCCAGTCTTCGGATGGTCATCCGTTCGACCGCCGCTCGTTGCCGAGAACCTCTAGATTGATGCGGGTGCTGCGCAAGCTTCTGATCGGCGTGGCGGTCATCGCCACGCTGGTGGCGGGGGTGGGGACCGCGCGCCTGGTTCTTCCGTGGACCGATCCCGCCCGTGGCGTAGTGAAGCAACTGGCGTTCCTGCGTGCTGAGCTCGAGGGCGGCGCGGATCTGGCCGCGCAGAAACAGTTTCCGGAAGGCTACTTCTTTCTGAACGTGCTGTACGGACTGAGCTGGGTCCAGGTCGGCATCGACGATCCCGCGCGATCCGCGGACGCGACGACCGAGGTGCGGTGGGCGCTCGACCGGATCGCTTCCCCGAACGGGACGGCTCCGTTCGACGAGTCGCTGCAACCGCAGTACGGCGTTTTCTACGCCGGCTGGACCAACTGGCTGCGCGGCGGGCTGATCGCGCTCGGACATTCGGATGCCGCCGACCGCGACACCTTCACCAGCGAGTCGGTGGAGATCGCCACCGCTTTCCGAACCGCGAAAACCCCGTTCCTGGCCGCGTACCCGGGGCAGGCCTGGCCGGTCGACTCGGTTGTCGCGATCGCCTCGCTGCGGTTGTACGACACGGTGGTCGCACCGCGCTTCGGGCAAACCGCGCGGAACTGGGTGACGACGGCGAAGACGAAGCTGGATCCGGCGACCGGGCTGCTGCCGCATCAGGTGGTTCCGCAGGTTTCCGGCGCGCGCGGCTCGTCGCAGGCGATGATCCAGCGGTTTCTGATCGACATCGATCCGGCCTTCGCGCGAACGCAGTACGAGATCTTCAAGGACAAGTTCGTCACCGGGCTCGGTGTTCGCGAGTACCCGAAGGGCATCGCCGGACCGGGCGATGTCGACTCCGGTCCATTGGTGTTCGGAATGAGTCTGTCCGCGACCGTGGTCACTATCGGCGCGGCGCGGGTGCATCACGATCCGCTCGCGGACCGGCTGTCGCGCGAGGGTGAGCTGGTCGGCCTGCCGTTCAGCGGGTTGAAGACGAAGCGGTACCTGTTCGGCGCGGTGCCGATCGGCGACGCTTTCCTCGCGTGGTCGGCGTCCGCCCGGCCGTTGGTCGCCACCGACCAGCCGGAACTTTACGGCGAGTCCGGCTGGTGGCGGCTTCCCTGGCTGGTGCTGCTCTGGCTACCGGCGTTGATCCTCTGGGGCGCGCTCCGCCTCAGGCACCGGGGCCGAAGGCGGAAGCGAGCGCACTGAGCTTGCGCGACCCGTCGTACTCCCGTGGCGCAGCCGTAAAGTAGGTCCAGTGCAACGGATTTCCTCGCGGAACGCTCGTTTCCAGGTGTGGCAGGCGTCGCTGACCAATCGCACAAAACGGCAGCGGTCCGGCGAGTTCCTGGTGCAGGGCGTGCGTCCGATTTCGGTTGCCGTCGACAACGGTTGGCCGGTGCGCACCGTCATCACCGACGCGTCGCGGCCGTTGTCCCGTTGGGCTTCGGACCTACTGCAGCGTTTTCCGGATGTCGAGCGGGTCGCGATGGCGCCGGAGTTGCTGGCCGAGCTCGGCGAGAAGGAGCAGCCCGAGCTGATCGCCGTACTGGAGCTGCCGCCCGACGATCTCGAGCGGATCCCGGTCGGGCCGGAGTTCCTGGGCGTCGTCTTCGACCGGCCGACCGGGCCGGGGAACATCGGGTCGATCATCCGGTCCGCCGACGCGTTCGGCGCCGACGGGGTGATCGTGACCGGGCATGCGGCCGACATCTACGACCCGAAGGCGGTCCGCGCGACGACGGGGTCGCTGTTCGCGGTCCCCGCCGTACGCGCGCCTTCGCATCGCGAAGTTCTCGATTGGGTACGCCGGTCCTCGCACCCGGTCGCCGTGGTCGGAACCGACGAGCACGGGACGACCGATGTCTACGACTTCGACTTCACCCAGCCGGTCCTGCTGCTGATCGGCAACGAGACCGCAGGCCTGAGTACGGCCTGGAAGGAAGCGGCCGACCACCTGGTCCGCATCCCGATCACCGGATCGGCCAGCTCCCTCAACGCAGCCAACGCCGCAACCGCTGTCCTCTACGAGATCTCGCGCCAGCGCTCACGCCGTGCACAGTAGTTCGCCGTGCAGGACGGAAATACACGCATCGGGGGTCTCGGCCCAGGTCCGCCACGCCTGTGAGATCGCTTCGAGTTGTTTCTCCGGTATGCCGGACGCGCGCGCCTGATCCGCGAGAGCCGACTTGAGGATGCGGTCGGCCCACATGCCACCCCAGAACGCACGATCCTCCGGGTTGGCGAACGCCCAGGTGGACGTGGTCGCCTCCACGTCCTCGAATCCGGCCGCGAGCGCCCACGACAGCAGGCGCCGGCCGGCGTCCGGTTCGCCGCTGTTGGCGCGCGCCATCCGCTGGTAGAGCGCCATCCACTCGTCCAGCTCGGGAAGCTCCGGGTACCAGACAAACCCGTGGTAGTCCGAGTCGCGGACCGCGACGATTCCTCCGGGCTTGCACACGCGCCGCATCTCCCGCAGCGCCTGCACGGGATCCGCCACGTGCTGCAGAACCTGGTGCGCGTGGACGACGTCGTACGTGTCGTCCGGCAGGTCCAGCGCGTGGACGTCGCCGACGACGAACTCGACGTCGAGATCCAGGTTCTGGAACGTCGCCTTGGTGATGTCGAGGGCGGCGGCGTTCGCCTCCAGCGCGGTCGTCCGGCCGGGCTCGACCAGGCGGGCCAGGTCGGCGGTGATGGTGCCGGGACCGGCGCCGACGTCGAGCAACGCCATCCCGGGCCGCAGGTGCGGAAGCAGGTATCCGGCCGAGTTCTCGGCGGTCCGCCAGCTGTGCGAGCGCAGTACCGACTCGTGATGCCCGTGCGTGTACACGTTGTTCATCCCAGGCTCCTTTGCCTCTCTCGACGATCCTCACGCTAGACCAGGATCTTGCTGAATGAGACATATCATCTTGCAATACGAGACGACATTCATGACCGGATATGGCCAGACCGGGACTGGGTGCGCGGGTGAACCTTGAGGAGCAACGAAACGAACCCAGGAGGAATCCGATGTTGGCAAAGGTGTTTCCGATCAAGCTGAAGGGCGGCAACCAGGCCGTCGCCGAGGCGATCGTGCAGGAGTTCGCACCGAAGGGACCGGGCGCCGAGGAGGGCACGTTGTCCTTCCGCGTGTATCGCGACCCGTCGAACCCGGACTACCTGTTGTTCGTCGAGCATTTCGCGGACCAGGCGGCGTACGACGCGCACACCGGGTCGGCGGCGTACCGGGAACTGATCGCGGGCCGGTTCGCCGACCTGATCGTCGAGTTCGTCGAGATCGACCACGAACTGCTGGTCAGCCTGTGAACGAGTTGGCGCGGCGGCTGCGTGAACTGCACGAGCAGCCGCCGCTGATACTCCCGAACGTGTGGGACGCCGGCTCCGCGCGGGCGATCGAGGCCGCAGGGGCGGCGGCGATCGCGACAACGAGTGCGGGCGTCGCCTGGGCGGCCGGTGTGGACGATGCCGGCGGACTGAACCAGGAGTCCGCGATCGCGGCGCTGCGCGCGATCTGTGCAGCGGTTTCCGTTCCCGTCACTGCGGACATCGAGGCCGGGTACGGCGATGTCGCGGGTGCGGTGACCGCTGTCGTCGAGGCGGGTGCGGTCGGCATCAACCTCGAGGACAGCACGGCACGGGTCCTCGACGATCCGCTGGCGCATGCCGAGCGGATCAAGGCGGCACGCGCTGCAGCTGTTGCCGTCGGCATCGATCTCGTGATCAACGCGCGGACCGACACGTACCTGTTCGGCGACCGGACCGGGACGATCGAACGCGCGAAGATCTACGCCGACGCGGGTGCGGACGTGCTGTTCGTTCCGGGCGTGGTCGATGCGCCGACGATCGCGGAACTGGTGAAGGAGTCGCCTTTGCCGCTCAACGTGATGGTCGGTCCGGGGGCGCCGACGGTCGCCGAACTCGCGGACCTCGGCGTCGCGCGGATCAGCGTCGGTCCGGCGATCACGAGCGCGGCGTACGCGCTGGCGACGGCGGCAGCGCGTGAACTGCTGACCACCGGCACCTACGAAGCACTACGTACGCATTAGGCAGACCTGAGGTGTTGGTAGACGGCTGCGAGCGACCGCCATGGGGTCAGGCGGTCGCTCTCGCCGTCGAACGGCCAGGCGTCGCGAGCCCCGAGGCGCAACGCAATCTCCTGCGCAGCGCGCGGACTCGTGACAGCCTCAAGTGATCGGATATCCACGCCCGCCTCGAGCATAATGTTGCCATCAGCAACTTCTCGCGCGAGCGGGCCGACGAGCTCGGCCCCGGTCAACGCCTCCGGCCCCGGAAACGCGTGCGTCAGGCCGTACCCGAGCGCCGGAACGGGCACGCCGTACACCTCGACGAGTTTGCGCAACGCCTCGGTCGCGTCGTCCGGAGCGAGCCGGTCCCGGACAACCGCCTGAACCGCGACCTCGAACGGACCCCACGCGCCCGGAACACGGATTCCGGGGCGCGCCGCCACGAGCGGCCCGAAATCGCCGTCGGCGGACAGATGCGCCCGAGCGAGGATCGGCTCGCAGTCGAGCCCGACGAGCTGGGTGGCCCGGTCGACGACATGGATAACGCCCTCCCAGAACGGGAGATGCGCACGCAGTATCAGATGATCTTCCCCGCCCGCACCGATCTCGAGCAGGCCGGGCTCGCCGTCGAGCGAGATCGTCCGCCGATACACGCCGTCCGCAACCGATTCCACGCCCGGGACCGCGTGCGCGCCGAGGTACGTGCTCATCGCTTCCCAGTCGTACGGCGGGGTGAACGGCAACCGCAGCACCAGACCACCGTCGGCGGCGAGGCGGTCGCCGCGCCGCCGGCGGTCGCGCAGCGCACGCGGTGACGCGCGGAAAATCTCGCTCATCGCGCGGTTGAACTGACGCAGGCTGCCGAATCCGGATGCGAACGCGATTTCCGCGACGCCGAGATCGGTGTCGTCCAGCAGGCGCCGCGCGAAGTGCGCACGCCGCGAGCGGGCGAACTGGTCCGGCGTGACGCCGAGGTGCTCGTGGAACATCCGCCGCAGGTGCCGCGCGGAAACCCCGAGCCGCGCGCCCAGCGCCTCTTCACCGGACTCGTCGAGCAGACCCGCGATGATCAACTGCACCGCGCGGCAGACCAGCTCGGGTGCCTCGTCGGCGACCGTCCCGGCGACTCGGTAGGGCCGGCAGCGGAGGCAGGCGCGATACCCGGCAGCCTCCGCGGCGGCGGGCAGCTCGAACGTGCTCACGTTTTCCGCGAGCGGCTTGGCCCCGCAGCCGGGCCGGCAGTAGATCCCCGTCGTACGCACCGCAGAATAGGTGGTCACAAGTCAACGCTAGACCGGACCGCCGACATTCTGACACGCGTTTTACACCGAGTGCCCACCGTGACGGATAGGGTACGGCGGGTGCAGTCGAAACCGATGCTGGTCGTGGTGAGTGGTCCGCCCGGGACCGGGAAGACGACGCTGGCGCACCGGATCGCAGCCGCGATCGGCTGCCCGGCGATCTGCCGGGACGAGATCAAAGAAGGCATGGCGCACGCGACCCCGGACTTCGTGCCAGGCCCCGGCGACCCGCTGACGATGCGGACCCTGTCGACCTTCTTCGACGTACTCGGCCTGCTGATCGGCCGCGGTACGACGGTGGTCGCCGAGGCCGCGTTCCAGGACCGCCTGTGGAACCCGGGCCTGACCCCGCTGCTCGGCCGTGCCGACCTCCGGATCGTCCACTGCACGGTCCCGGCCGAGGTCGCGCTGGAGCGGATCACCGCCCGGACGTCCAACGACCCACGCCGCGCCGCCCACGAGGACGCGCAGATCAGCGCCGACGCCCGCCTCCGCACCCACAACGCCTTCCAGCCCATCGATCTGCCGGTCCCCACCCTCACTCTTGACACCACCGCCGAGCCACCGCTGGACCAGGTTCTCGCGTTCTTGTCGCGCTAACGACAGGAGGTAGTCCCGTCGGAGCGGCCGAGGGCGGGCCGCGCAGGCGGGGAGTCGACGGGCGTGATGGACTACCTCCTGTCGTTAGCGCTTCGCCGAGGAGATCCACATGCTTGAGCGGTTTGCGGGATTGACCACTGCACATGTTGCTGATGCTTGCGTGCGGACGGGGGTGCCGGTGCGGACGGTGTCGTTGACGGCCGTGGCCGGCGGCCGGGTCGCGGGGAGGGTGTTGCCGGCGCAGCATGTCGGCAGTGTGGACGTTTTCCTGGAGGCATTCGAGTCCGCGGCCGAGGGCGACGTACTGGTCGTGGACAACGGTGGCCGGCGGGACGAGGCGTGTGTCGGCGATCTGGCCACACTGGAGGCTGCTGCCGCCGGTGTCGCCGGGATCGTGATCTGGGGACTGCATCGCGACACGGTCGAGATCGCCGCGATCGGGTTGCCGGTGTTCAGCCTCGGTGCGTTGCCGACTGGGCCATTGCGGCTCGACCCGCAGCCGGCCGACGCGTTGTCCAGGGCAACGATCGGCGAGTGGACGGTGACCCGGGACGACGTCGTACTCGCGGACGAGGACGGGGCGGTCTTCGTACCGGCGGATCGCCTGGAGGAATTGTTCGGGCTGGCGGAATCGATCCGGGACGCCGAGCACCGGCAGGCGGACGAGATCCGGGCCGGGCGGTCGTTGCGTGAACAGGTGAGCTTCAAGCAGTACCTCGAGCGGCGGGCCGTCGATCCGTCACTGACCTTCCGTGAGCATCTGCGCGCGGTACGAGGAGCGATCGAGGAATGAGCACCTGGCAGTTGGGTGATGTCGTCGTCGACCGGATGGGTTTCGGGGCGATGCGGATGACGGCGGATCGGGACCGGGCGATCGCCGTACTGCGTCGCGCGGTGGAGCTCGGCGTGAACCACATCGACACGGCGGCGTTCTACGCGTCCGGAAAACGTTTCGCCAACGAGCTCATCCGCGCGGCGCTGGCGCCGTACCCGGCTGATCTGACCATCGTGACGAAGGTCGGGCCCGGAACTGATCCGGAACGCGGTTTCTACAGCGCGACGACGTCCGCCGAGCTGCGCGAGCAGGTCGAGACGAACCTGCGCCAGCTCGGCGTCGACTCCCTGGATGTGGTGAACCTGCGGATCACCGGTGAGGGCTCACTCGCGGAACGTTTCGGCTGGCTCACAGAGTTCCGGGACGAGGGGCTGATCAAGCAGCTCGGCGTCTCGAACGTGCGGCTCGAGCACGTCCAGGAGGCGCTCGCCATCGCGCCCGTGGTGTGCGTCCAGAACAGCTACGCCGTGGACCGCCGGGGCGTCGAGGACGACATCATCCGTTTCTGCGCCGAGCGCGACATCGCGTACGTCCCGTTCGGCACGATCGCCGGCGCCGACGTCTCAGCCGCCGTCGACTCGATCGCCGCAGCCCACAACGCGACGCCCCAGCAGGTCCGCCTGGCCTGGACCCTTTATCACTCCCCTAACATCCTCGCGATCCCAGGCACCGGCAACGTCAGCCACCTGGAGGAGAACATCGCCGCCGGTTCCCTGCACCTGAGCCCCGAGGAACTCGCCAAACTCGACTAACCGATCGCCGCCCGGACTGCGGGCACGACTTCTTGCGACCAGCGGGAGAGCTGGACCTCGAACGGGTCGGCGCCGCGCGGAAACAGCGTGAAACCGGCGGCGTCGTGGTTGAGGATCGCGTCGGTGAGTTCCTCGATCCATTGCGCCGGGGAGCCGCCGAGCCAGCGGCCGTCCTCGTCGCGGGTACGGCGTTGTGGGGTCGCGGTGATCGCCCCGGGGAAGTTGTAGATCGTCGCGACGTCCGACGGTTTCCGGCCGACCGAGAGCGCCGCCTCGTCGATGATCGGGCGGGACGAGCGGAAGCGGTCGCTGAGCCAGTCGGCCGCGTGACCGGGGATCCAGCCATCGGCGTTCCGGCCAGTTGCGGCGAGCGACTTGGGCCCGTTCGAGCCGGTCCAGATCAGCGGCGCGGGTACGGCGGCCGGGCGGAGGGCGCCGATCGGGTAGTGCTTGGTCGGCGCCGGCGTACCGCCGTCGGACATCGAGTGGACGAGTTGCATCGCCTCCTCGAACGCCTCGACCGCCTCGGCCGGACGTAGTTCCGGCACGCCCATCATCGTGATGCGGTCCCAGGCTCCACCGGCGCCGAGACCGAGGACGAACCGGCCGTCGGACAGTGCCGACAACGAGGTCGCCGTACGGGCGAGAACCGGCGCGGGCCGCAGCGGCAGGTTGGTCACGTTGACGAACGCCGACAGTCGCTCCGTTCGCCCCAGGACGAAAGCGATCGCGGCGTACCCGTCGAGCATTTCCGGGACGTACGGGTGGTCGGCGAGGCTGACGTGATCGAGTCCGTCCCGGTCGGCCTGCTGCGCGAGCCGCACGATCGCGGCCGCCTCCTGCACCGCGTCGGGCGACCCGTAACCGAATCGCACGTGCATATCGACTCCTCAAATAGTTCGTTGTTCTAACTAGTTGTAGCACGAAAAGTTAGAACAGCAAACTATTCGGCCAACGGACTATCATGGGGACATGGTGACGACGACGGCTGCCCGGGACACCGATCTCGCGAGCGCGCTGGTGCAGACGATGCACCGGCTGCAGGACCTGCACGCCGAGACCAGCCGCCCGCTCCGCCTGACCCCGCAGCAGGCGCATCTGCTGTGCGTGCTGCTCGGCGGCCCGCTCGGCATGACTGAACTCAGCCGCATCCTGAGCATCGAACGCTCCAGCCTGACCAGCATGGTCGACCGCCTGGAACGCCGTACCTTGGTCGCCCGCACCCCGAACCCGACTGACCGGCGGGCCAGCCAGATCGAGCTGACCGCCGACGGCCTGGCCCTGGCTCACGAGGCCCACGACGCCGTCGTCGACCGGATCAACACGATGACCGCCGACCTCCCCCGCGCCACTCGCGCGACGATCGCCACCGCGCTGCAGTCGATCCTCGCCTGATGAGCTATCGGTACGTCGCTGTGGCCGGCGCCCGGATCGCCTACCGGGCAAGCGGTTCCGGGCCCGCCCTCGTACTGATCAAGAACAATCGCCGCCCGCTCGACTACCCGGTTGCGGACCTGCTTTCCGAGCATTTCCGGGTCCTGCAGATCCATCCTGTCGGGTTCGGCGCCAGCGATCGGCCGGACGAATACGATTTCGGAAACATCGGCCAGCAGGTGCTCGCCGTACTCGACCACGAACGGATCGATCGGTTCGCCGTCTGGGGATTCTCACAGCCGGCGTGTATGTCGGCTGTCGTCGCCCGGTCGACGGATCGGGCGGCTGCACTGGTGATGGGAGGCGTGGCGCCGGTCGGATTTCCGAACGACGCCGTGATGCGCCGGCTGGAGCGGGAGCCGCGGCTGCCCAAGGCTGCGCTGGAGTTCTGGCGGAGCTATCGCTCGTACGACTGGCACCACGAGCTCAGGTGTTATGCGGGCATCAAGGTGGCGTACATGGGTACCGCCGACCCGGCGATCCGTCCGTTCCGGAAACTCCGGCCGGTCCTGGAGGGTATCGGCTTCAGCTATCTGGAGTTCGAGGGACTGAGCCACGGCGCGTGCGGGCTGGGCGACGAGTCGGCCGACTGTCGGCGTGTCGCCCAGACGGTGGCGGATCGGCTGCTCAGTCGCGGCGCGGCCGCCGCAGAGTGAACGCCTCGAACTCGAACAGCTCTTCGTCATCGATCACACCTCCACGCTGGGTGCCGGAGGTGAATCCTCGCCGTCAACGTCACGAATTCGCTAACGCCTGCCGCCGAACTCCCAGGGGCGTACCTCGGCGTTGTCGGCTTGGAGGAGGGTTGCCGCGGCCTCTGGGCTCGGTGCTTCCAGCAGGGCGGCTCGCCCCACGTGAGCGTTGTTGTTCAGGAGGTCGCCGTACATGATCAAGTGGTCCGACGTGAGCGGGCGCGCAGCGTCCTTGGTGATGACGAGATAGCGGTTGTAGCCCTCGACGGCATTGGCGAAGTCCCACATCCTGCGGCCCGGGTTGTGGTTGTGAAAACGATGGATTTGCACGGTCTCGAAGGCGCCGGCGCGGTAGTACGGCTCGTCGTACGCGAACTCGCGGGCCGCGTCATCATCCGGCAGTTCGACGATGTGCAGGCTGCCGGTGGTTCGTTCGCCGTCCTCGGTCAGCGTCGGGCCGCGGGCGATCAGGCCGTCGGCGTACCCGTCCATGAACGCCCAGTGTTCCTCGTTCAGCGCGACCTTGATCTCGAACCCGTCCGGCTTGTCACACCCGAAAACGAAGTACTCCATGCCCAGACCCTACGGACAAGGCGGCAGTGCGTACGACGAGGCGCCGTACGCACTACCGGCTGCGCGGGGTCAGGCCTGTGCGGCCAGGTGGATGCGGAGGATCGTGTCGTAGTCGACGATCTCGACGCCGGCCGCGGGGGTGACGGTTTCCTGGGAGGCGACGATCACCAGCTGGCGGAGGTCGTTGACGTCGACGTCGTACTTCGACTTCACCTCGGAACGGTTCTCCGGGTTGGCGAGGTACTCCGCGTACTGCGCGAGCTCGGTCGCGCTCTCCTGCACCGGCGTACGGAAAACGCGGCGCCGCTTCTTTCCGTTGACCGTGTCGACGACCGGGAGCTCGAGCCGGCCGACGACGTGGCTGCCGTCCGCGCGCTCGAGGATGAAGTCCGGGTGCAAGTCGCCGAGCGCCGGCCGGCGGACCAGCTTGGTCGCGTCGAACACCGACAGCAGGATGCTCTCGTGCTTGTCCAGGAACTCGTCCACGGTCGAGTCCTGCAGACCGTGCGCGAGGTACGTGCTCTCGAACGCGTCCGCCTTCAGCACGGCCGGGTCGATCGGCAGGCTGACCGTGCCGAGCGGGTCGAGGTGCGGGCGGCCGTTGGAGTAGTTCCGCAGGAAATCGAGGTACTTGTCGGCCGGCTCCGAGCGGTGGATCGCCAGCGCGAAGAACACCCAATGCGCGCGGAGCGACTCGCCCGCGGTCTGCACGAGCAGAGTGCGGTCGAAGGTCGAGTAGTTGCCGGGCGCGAACCGCAGCAGCTCGTCCGCCGGGCCGACCACCTCGTCCCCGGTCACGTTCCCTGCGCTCGGAAAACGTTCTTCGAGGGCGCTCTTGCCGGCCTCGGTCGCGATCGTCGCGTCCTTGAACCAGTTCTGTCCCTTGAGGTTCGCAACCACGGTGCGGCCGTCGCCGAGCCCGAAGTACTCCTCGACGCTCGCTGCCTTCTGGCGCCGGACCTCGAGCGTCCGGTACTCACGGGTCAGCCCGACGAGCTCGAGAATGTTCCAGTCCGGCGTCTCGGTCAGCACCATCATCCGCGGGAACAGCATCGGTCCGGGCAGCTCGGTCCGGTGACTCACCGGCAGGTGCCCGGCGGCCTCCTTCAGGTGCTCCCCCCAGAACTGGCCGTTCACCTTCACGAACTCGGTGGGTTTCATCGTTCTCCTCGCTCAGACACTCGGACTCAATCTTCAACTCCCGCCCGAGCAGACCCTATTCCCTCGCTCCTCAGGCCCGGCTACCTCAGGGCGATCAGCCCGTCTCTGCCACTGACCAGGATCCGTGAGGTTGGCCCGGGCCGCTGCGTCGTACCGCTCGTGAGCGAGCTGCGTGCGGTAGATCCGCGAGCTCGAGCGCCTCCGCACCCGGGACCGCGTCATCCCACCGTCCCCGTAATCCAGCCACCCGCCGACAAGCAGACCGCTGGTTCGGAAATTTGGTTAGGTTAGGGTGCGCTAACTCGACCAAGGAGGAGTATGGCGGCGCGGTTCCTTCCTGGCTGGGTGATGGTGAGCACCGAGTCCGGGCGCCTACTCGAGAACCCGGACCAGCTGGCCGTCGACCTCGCGGACGTGCGGCACGACGGAAACGGCGTGTACACGATCACCACCGGTGCGGGCGAGACGATCCGGCTGATCAACCGCGTCGGCCCGCTCCCTCCTGGCAGGCGACTCGAGTACGGCGTCGACTTCGAGGACGACGTACCGACTGTCGTGCTCACGCTTTCCGAGCGGCTGGCCGTGGACGAGGTCGCGCCGGCGCTCGCAAGGGTCCTGGCCGAGTCCACGGCACCTGCTGGTGCGGGCGATCGGGTCTTCTCCCCTGGCAGTACGCCCGATCTGGATGCTGTGCAGCGGCCTGCGGACGCCGGTTTCCGCGCCGAGTTGCGGCAGCGCGGTCGGTTGCTCGCCGGAAAACGCCACATTTCCGCAGTCCGGCAGCTCGCCCTCACGATGGGCGTCGCCGACGGGCAGCCGAACGCCGCACTGCTCCGGACTCTCCTCACCGAGGAGGAGCGCACGATCCTCGACCGCGCCGCTGACCCGGCGTCACGCCCCTTGGAGGACCGAGTCGATCGGGCCGGGTACCTGGCGAAAGCGCTTGGCGGATCCGGAGTTTCCGCCGCGGTGATCGGTACGGCGGCGGCCGTGTTCACGGGCAACCCGCTCGTCGGGTTGGGCATCGCGGTCCCGACGATCGTCAACGCGGGCGTCGGGTCGATCGCCGAACGGCGACTTGACGAGCAGAAGGCGTCCGGACGGAAACCGGCGTACACGGCCGAGCGGAAACAGCGCGAGTACGACTTTCCGGGGCTGCGTTCGCTTCTCGACGGAGCGGAACCGGACCGGCCGGCGGCGGCGGTAAAGATGCCGCGGGCAACGGCTTGGCGCAACTACCTGCGCCGGTACGCGATGCCGACCCTGGCCACCGCCGCGGTCGCGGGCGTGCTCACGCCGCTCGGCGTACCGGCGTTGTCGACGGCCATGGTGATCGCGTCGTCGGCACTCGCCAAATCACTCGCGGAACGCCTGGTCGACACCAAGAAACTCGATTTCCGGCTCCGCCGCATCGACGCGACCGAACGCCTCCGCCTCGCCGACCCCACCCTGTACGTCAACCAACTGGTTGCCGAGTTCACCCACCTGCAAGCCCGCCTCGACCACCTCCGCGCCTCGACCCAAGACGGAGCGACCGCCGCTGCGGAGGTGCCGGGCTCCCCGCCGTACGCCGTCGCGCTTGCGGCACAGCTGATCGAGAACGTGTCGGGCAGCGCCCGCCGTGCACTGCTCGGCGGAAAACGTCGGACGGACGCCGACCCGAGCTCGCTCAACCCGCAGTTGGAGAGCCTGCTGAGCGCGGCCGGCCCTGGCCTGCTCGGTGCGGTGATGGGCGCAATGGGCGACAAGTATTTCCTGAACCGCGACGAACCCGCCCGAGACGCCTCCAAGCAGTGGTCACGCAGACACCAAGAGGCCGCCCAAGCAGCCGAACTCGCGGGCTCCCTCGAACCACAACTGCGAGCCGTCCGCGAACTCGTCGACCACCTGGAAGAACGAACCGGCACATCCAGCCACACCTCGCGGGACCTGCCGACAGTCACGACCCCACCAGATGAGCCGCGCCCCTCGGCACGAGCACCCTGGTCGGCGTACGCCGTACAAGCCGCCGCCGGATCCCTCGGCGGAGTAGCCGGCGCAGTCGGTCTCGACCTGCTCCTCGACCTCCCAGACCTCGCCGTAGTCCTGACGGCCGCCGGCGCAGCAGGCTCCACGACCGCAACCCCCGTCGCGCGCTACCTGTTCCGCAGCCGCGAACTCCAGGTCCACGAGTCCCTGGAATCAAACAAGGCAGTCCGCTCCGTCAACCAGGCCGAGCTCCTCGAACAACGCGCGATCACCCGCTACCTCATCACCCAACTCGCCCTACAGGCCGAAGCAATCATCCAGCCAACGCCAGCGCACTACCCCGAACCCGAACAGCTCACCGCAACCCCAACCGACCAGATCCGCACCGCCACAACCCAAGCAGTACGCCGCCTGGCCGCAGAACCACCCGGCAAACCTCTCCTCGCCGAACGCCTGATCGCCCTAGAACACCTGACCCACACCGCAGACGCCCTGGACCACCACACCCTCCACGGCACCCCCGACTCCCAAGCCCACCTACAAACCCAACTGAACAAGGCCCAATCAGAAGTAGACCGCCTCTACCAACAAGCCGGCCTCACCCGACCAGAGCCCGTCCCCAAAGACGAACTCGCAAGACTCCGCACCATCGTCGGCCTACCACCAACCCCCACCAACCGCCCACCCAGCACCCCGACCACCACCCGCCCGACCACCACCCGCCCAACCACCACCCCACACCGCCCCGGAAACCCTCCCCGCACCAGGTAATCCATCCGCCGACAGACGGATCCCGCGCACGGCGCGCGGCGCACGGATGACGGTTCGGAGGCGGTTGGCTGGACTACCGCCGTACCTGCCCTCTTCAGAGAACGGTGTTGCCTTCGGGTGGGTTGGCTGTCTAACCTGGCATTCGGTTGACCGACCGGTCGGTCAATGAATGGAGGTTCGCGATGCCGTTCGTCCAGACCAGAGTCGGGCAGGTGTTCTATGCCGAGCAGGGGAGCGGCCTGCCGGTCGTGCTGCTGCACGCGACCCTGCATGACCACACCGACTTCGACGCCGTGGCTGGGCCGATGGCTGCCGCCGGCTATCGCGTGCTGGCCGTGGACTGGCCGGGCCACGGCCGTTCCGCGACGCCGGACATACCGGTGACTGCGCCGCTGCTGGCCGAGGTTCTCGCCGATTTCGCAACCGCGCTCGATCTCGCGCAGGCCGTCGTCATCGGCAACTCGGTCGGCGGGTACGCCGCGGCGAGGATCGCGCTGGACCATCCGGACCGGGTCGCCGGGCTCGTCCTGGTCAATGCCGGCGGGTTCGTCAAGGTCCCGCCGCTCGCGCCCCGGGTGCTCGGCATCCCGGCCGTCAGCCGGGTCGTGTTTCCCCGGCTCGTTCCGCAGTACATGAAACCGAACAGCGACCAACTCCGTGCCATCACCCGCCGGGTCCAGGAGCGGGCGCGCAGCACGGCAGGCGCCGCAGTCGCAGCCGCGCTGTGGCGGAGCTTCGGCGATCCGGCGTACGACCTGCGGTCCGACGGGGCTCGGCTCGGCGTACCCGTGCTGCTGGCGTGGGGGGCGCGGGACATCGTCCTTCCCAAGTCCGCCGCACGCCGGACGCAGGCCGCGATCCCTGGCTCCGACCTACAACTGCTGCCGACCGGACACGTGGCGTTCGCCTCCGATCCGGACGGGTTCCTGAGGCTGGTACTGCCGTTCCTCGAATCGGTGACGGTCGCCGGGAGCGCTCAATGAGCACCGGAGTACGGCAGCGACGCGCGGCCGCCACCCGCACGAAGCTGATCGCCGCGGGCCTGTCCCTGGCGGAGCGGACGGGCCTTGCCGACATGAGCGTCAACCTCATCGTCGCCGAGGCCGGCGTCGCCAAGGGCACTTTCTTCCACCATTTCGGCGATCGGTCGGAATTCCTGCTGGCGCTGCACACCGAGTTCCACGACCGCGTGTTTGCGCAGATCGAGCAGGCGATCGAGGGGATGACACCGGGCCGGGACCGGCTGCTGGCGGTCGCGAACGCCTACCTCGACGAGTGCCTGCGCCACCGTGGCGTCCGGGCCCTGCTACTGGAGGCTCGTGTAGACCCCACGATCATCGGCGCGATCGCGGCCCGCAACAAGCTGGTCATCGAACAGACCAGCCCTGACTTCGAAGCCATG
This sequence comes from Kribbella sp. NPDC055110, assembly GCF_053607525.1. Lineage (NCBI taxonomy): Bacteria > Bacillati > Actinomycetota > Actinomycetes > Propionibacteriales > Kribbellaceae > Kribbella > Kribbella sp. NPDC055110. The sequence goes on along the minus strand of NZ_JBSGTS010000013.1, from coordinate 71,830 downwards.
GGTTGGGCACACCCGAAGCCAAGCGCCGCCATGTGGAACAGCGCCGTAGTAGAGGCGGCCCTCCTGGAGCTGGACACCGGCCGTCACCAGCCGGAAATCCGAGCAGCACTTGCGCAGTTCCTCCGGGCATAGCAATCCCCCGCGGCCGAGACGCCCAGCCCAGCCACCGCAGCCGAGCGCTGGGTCAGTCCGGCTTGACCGCCAGTGTCGCGAAATAGTGCGACATGTATTGAGCGGAGGCGTCGGATTGGTGCGGCGCTTCCGCGAAGCCGGTGAGGACGAAGCCCGCGGCGAGTTGCCCGCCGATCTGGTCGGTGAGGGTGTGGCTGTATTCAAGAGCGGCATCCGCGCCGAACTTCGTGGCGCGTTCCTCGGCGGAGTACTGCGTGACATCGCTGTAGGGCAGCTTGTGCACGACGATCAGCTCGCCGCGCTCGTCGAGCGCCTCGTGGTCGAACAGGTACACATCAGGGTTGAGGAAGCCCGAGAGCAGAGTTCCGCCCGGTCGCAGGACGCGGAAGCACTCACGCCACACCGGTGCCAGGTCTGGTACGAACAGGTTGGAGACCGGATGGAACACGACGTCGAATGTTGCGTCGCCGAAGGCGCTGAGGTCGCTCATGTCGCCCAGGACGGTGCGCAGCTCGAGTCCGTCGCGCGCCGCCACCAGCTGATCCTGGCCGAGCTGGCCGGGTGAGTTGTCGAACACGGTGACCCGCGCCCCTGCGGCGGCAAGGATCGGACCCTGCTGGCCACCGCCGGAGGCCAGGCAGAACACGTCCTTGCCGGTCAGGTCCGCCGGCAGCCAGGATCGGTCGACCGGCTCATGCCCGATGAGAACAATCGACCAGTCGCCCCCGCGGGCGCGCTCGACATCCTCAGCACTCACCGGCCTCGACCACTCGTTGCCCTCTTGGACGTACTTGTCCCAGGCTGCCCGATTGTGAGCAACAGGGTCGACACCATTGTCCTGCACGTTCAACTCCCTGCTACAGCCGAGCGGACACCACAGCAAGAGAGCCTCCGAGCTGCGTTCCCGCAGCTCAGAGGCTCATTTGGTGCTGGTGGCGGGTGCAGGGTTCGAACCTGCGTAGGCATACGCCGACAGATTTACAGTCTGCTCCCTTTGGCCGCTCGGGCAACCCGCCAGGGTGCTGCCGGTTCGTGAACCGGCGTGGGAGACGATACAACAGGTAGTGGCCCTGACAGCAAATCGGAAAGGATGTGCCCATGGCTTCGGAGTCCTCCTTCGACATCGTGAACAAGGTGGACCGTCAGGAGGTGGACAACGCCGTGAACCAGGCGGCGAAGGAGATCAGCCAGCGGTTCGACTTCAAGAACGTGGATGCCGGGATCAAGTGGTCGGGTGAGGCCATCGATCTGCAGGCAAGTACCGAGGAGCGGGTGAACGCCGTCCTCGACGTGTTCAAGGACAAGCTGGTCAAGCGGCAGATCTCGCTGAAGGGTCTGCAGGCGGACGACCCGAAGCTGTCCGGGAAGATCTACAAGATCAACGCGACGATCGACGCCGGGATCACCCAGGAGAACGCGAAGAAGCTGTCGAAGCTGATCCGCGACGAGGGCCCGAAGGGTGTCAAGGCCCAGATCCAGGGTGAGGAACTGCGCGTCTCGAGCAAGAGCCGCGACGACCTGCAGGCGGTTCAGGCGCTGATCAAGGGCCAGGAACTCGACTTCGCGGTGCAGTTCGTCAACTACCGCTGATCCGCTCCCGGTCAGCTGAGGTCGTGGAGCAGGAAGTGCAGCTGGATGTCGTCGGCCTGGTCGGTCCACAGGCCGTCGGCGTCCGGTACGGCGGCTGACACCGCGCGGGCCTCCTGTACGACGGCCTCCCAGTCGGCATGATCGTGTTTCATCCGAGCGATCGTTCCAGCCCACGAGGGCACCGGCGGGTAATCGGTCGCGGGCAGGCTGGTTGCCGGGCATGCTGGCGGGTGTGGGCGAGACGTTGATGCGGAAATGGTTGCTGGCGGACTTCGGGCTCGAGGTGGCGGAACTCACACCGGTCGCGTACGGCGCTGACGTCGCGGCGCAGGTGTGGCGGGCGAGTACGGCGACGAACGTGTACGCCGTGAAGTGGAGCGCCGCGGGCACGAATACGGGGCATCAGGTCGCGGCATTCCTGGCCGACAGCGGGCTGCCCGGCGTACCGGAGTTGGTCCGGACGTCCGAGGGCGGGCTGTGGAGTGTGCACGCGAAGAAGCGGTTGACGATCACGCCGTGGATCGACGGTCCCCGGGCGGCTCAGTCGGGGCTGACGGACGAGCAGTGGTCGGAGTACGGCGTACTGCTCCGTCGGGTGCACGACGCGGAGCTGCCGCCTCGGCTGCGGGACGCGTTGCCGAAGCACAGTCACATCGATGCGCGTACGCCGGCGCTCGCGAAGGAGGTCCGTACGCGGCTCGAGACCCCTGAGGGCGAGGTCGAGGAGGAACTCGCGGCGGTGTGGAAGCAGTACGAGTACGTGATCGCGGACCTGCTCACCAACCGACCGCCCGCGCCGGACGGACCGCGGGTCGTCTGCCACGGCGATCCGCATCTCGGCAACGTGCTCGTCAACGACGGGCTGCACCTGATCGACTGGGACGACGTCATCTACGCGCCCCGCGAGCAGGATCTGATGTTCATGCTCGGCGGCATGGGCGATGTCGGCCCCACCACGTCAGCCCAGCTGAACGCGTTCCTCGCCGGCTACGGGCCGCACACCGTCGACGAGGACGCGGTCCACTACTACCGCCATGTTCGGGCGTTCGAGGACGTCGTGGGCTGGTCCCACCAGGCGATCACCGGCCCCGACGAGTTCGATGCCCTCCAGGTGACCAAGGGCATCCTCGCCAAAGGGCTAGCAGTGCTAGCGGTCTGCGTCCCTGGAGAACTGCGGTGACGCTGCTCCGGCCCGACTGTCCGTGGCGAGGACGCCTGTGACGTCTTAGGCGTGGCGGAGCCAGATGTTGGGTTCGACGTAGATACCTGTGTCGGCTTCGCGGTCGATGGTGAGGGTGGTCAGGCCGTCCGGGATCGTGTACGTGCCGGTGGACGGAAAGCGCATCTTGGTCCACTTCTCCCAGTCCTCGACGGTGCCGGTCATGGTCTGGGACGCGGGAGCAGGCGCTAGGAGGGTGGCACCCAGGCGGACATGGGTGCGGAGCCACGGGTCGAGCGGGAGTCCGTCCTCGCGCGTCCAGGTCATGAATGTCTCGACAGGGGTCAACGGGTAGCGCGACTTCAGGGTCGGGCGCACGGGGGCGATCACCTGGCCCAGACCCTTCGCGACGGCGCGGTCGCGGATCGCCGTGATCACGCGGCCGGCGTGTCCGCGGCCCTGTTCGTCGGACCGTACGGCGGCCGCCATCAGCACGAACGTGTTCGGTACGACGTTTTCCTCGTACGACGTCACCGCGCGTCCCAGCGAATCGGTGAACCCACCGGGAAGATCCGCGACCGTGCCGTCCCACGCGATCGGTACACCCCAGCACCCCGCGATCAGCCGGTCCTCGGCGACGAGGTAGAACTCCCAGTCGCGGAAGTGCTCCACCCGCCGCTCCCGGTACGGCGTCACGCCCTCGTCGTGGAAGATGAACTCCGGCCACTCCTCAGCGAACCGCTGCTCGGCCTCTTCGTCGTACTGCGGGGCCTCGGCGACCGGAATCAACTCGTACATGAGCCGAAACCTAGCCGCCGTGCAACGTTTTCCGCAGCTGCATTTTCCGCGTTCCGGAACCTGTTTCACCCGCGGTCTGCCGCACCGACCGGGGTGACGCGCCCAGCTCCCGGCGGCAGGTCTTGTTGAACGCCTGCAGGTCGGAAATCCCGACCGAAGCGGCGATTGCCGGAATCGACAGCGTCGACGAGATCAGCAGGTGCCTCGCCCGCGCCATCCGGCGTCGACGCAGGTAGGCGATGACCGTTGTCCCGGTCTCCTCCTGGAACAGGCGGGTCAGGTGGTTGTGGGAGACGCCGGCCCGGCGGGCCAGGTCGGGTACGGCGAGCGGCTGCGCGAGGTTGGCCTCGATGTACGAGATCGCGGCGGAAACCGCTGGATGACCGGCCTCGGTGGTTGGCGGCGTCAGCTCGGCGATCCGCCACAGCGCCGCCCACACCTCCGCGGTGGTGCGGGCCGAACCGGACGGGGACGACTCGATCGCGGACCGCAGCAAAGTAGACAGCAACGGCGCGGCCGCACCGGCATCCTGTACGGCGGGAACGTGCGACGGATCGCCCGCGACGACCGGCCGGAAATGCGCGTAAAGGTGCTCGGAACGTCCGCGGTAGTCGAACTGCACCTGGGTCCCGGCCGGCGTCAGCGAGACGTAGCCGGGTGCCACGGAATACGTCGTACCGAGCAGGGTCAGCTCGGCCGAGTAGTTGTAGAGGTGCAGCTGCCAGAGGTCCGGCAGCCGGAACAGGTCCCGCAGTCCGCGGACGCCGTGGATGCCCGCGCCGGCGTTCACCACCTCCGGCGGTTGCGCGAGATGCAATTCGATCATGGTGAGAAATTACCAGTAGTGGTGAACACAACCCACGCGAAGGAACGGTCTCTTTACCTAGCCTGGTGGAGTAGCAACCACTACCCACTATGGGAGTCTTCATGCCCCATCCGCATCGCAAGCACCTGCTCACCTCGGTACAGATGGCACATTTCGTGGCCACCGGCGCACTCCGGATGGACGCCGTCGTACCGGACGACATGAACCAGCAGGCGATCGAGGTCCTGAAAGCCGGCATTCCGGGCGTTCCGTACGGCACCCCGCTGTCGGAGGCGTTCGTCGACAGCGACTTCGTCCAGCGGCTGGTGCAGCTGCCCGAGGTGGCCGGCGCGATCCACAGCCTGGTCGGCCCGGAGCCGACCGTCGACCACCACGCGGTCCACATCCGCAAGGCGCACGAGGGCGAGGCGCAGAACCTGCACGGTGACGCGATCATCGACGTCCGCACGGACGCCTTCGACGTACAGCTCATGTACTACCCGCAGGACGTGACGCTCGACATGGGCGGCACGCTCAGCGTTCCCGGCAGCCACCTGCGCCGGACCAACGAGTCCGACACCGGCCGCTACCAGAACCTGCTCGGCCAGACCCGCCTGGTCTGCCCGGCCGGCACCGTCCAGTTCCTGCACCACGGCATCTGGCACGGCGGCCGCAAGAACGACAGCGAGCTCGACCGCTACATGTTCAAGATCCGGTTCAACCCGACCGTCCGCCAGGTGCGGCTCTGGAACACCGACGACCTGTACGACGAGCAGGTCGCGGACGAGCTGGAGCAGTCGTTCCCGTGGTACGAGAACGCGTCCGGCCGGCTGGAGCGGTTCAACCGCATCATGCTGTGGCGCGCGATCAGCGGCGACGACACGTACGACCCGAACTACTGGGTCACCCGGGTCTCGAACCGCCCGCAGCGCGTCGTGGCCGACCGCGCGAACAACCCGCACGCTGCTGCAAAGAAGGAGATGGCATGACCGCGACCGCAGAGACGCCGCAGCAGACGGGCCTGCGCCAGCAGGTGCTGGTCCTCTACCTGGCCTCCTCCGCGCTGGACGCGCGCGTGATCGGCTGGTCGACGTACGACGGGACGGGCGAGACGCACCCCACGACGGGTGACAGCGACGTACCGCCGTACGAGACCGGGCTCGACGCGCTCAAGGACGGGTGGCGCCTCTTCCAGGCGTCCCAGCTGACCCCGCCGTACCCGGGTCACGAGTACGACGTGTCGTTCCTCAAGCACGAGTTCTTCTTCGAGAAGCTCGTCTAGACGGGCACCACGCACACCGGCTTCGGCCAGACGGCCGGCTCGCCCGCTTGGGTGAGCCGGCCGTCGGCGATGGTGAACGTCGCGATCTGGCCGGACCGCTCGTTCGCGGCGTACAGCGTTTTCCCGTCGTTGCCGAAGGCAAGGTGCCGCGGCCAGTCGCCGCCGGAGGAGATGGTCTGCACCAGCTCGACCGACTGGCCGTCGGCGGCGGTCTCGAACACCGCGATGGTGTTGTCGCCACGGTTCGATCCGTACAGGAACCGGCCGTCGGCGGAGATCAGCAGCTCGGCCGGAAAGTTCTCGCCCGGCGAATCGGCCGGCCGCGTCGAGGCAGTCTGCACGGCCTGCAGCTTCCCGTCGGAGTAGTTGCAGACGGTCAGCGTCGAGTCGAGCTCGTTGATCACGTACGCCGCGTCCGCCGTCGGGTGGAACACCATGTGCCGCGGACCGGCGCCGGGGTGGATGCGCAACTGGTCGACCTCGTGCAGCACACCGTCCTCGTCCAGCGTCGACGAGTAGACCGTGTCGGAGCCGAGGTCGATGTCGAACACGTACGCACCGGCCGGATCGAACGCGATCTGGTGCGCGTGCGGCCCTTCCTGGCGTTCCGCGTTCGGTCCGGTCCCGGAACGCTGGACGAAGTACGCGCGCTCACCCAGCGAGCCGTCGTCATTCAGAGGATGCACGGCAACCGAGCCCGACGTGTAGTTCGCCGACAGCAGGAAACGGCCGCTCGGGTCGATGTCCAGGTGGCACGGGTGCATGCCGCCGGTCGACTGCTGGTTGAGCAGCTCGAGCCCGCCGTCCGCCCCGATCGCGAACGCCGCGACCTGGCCGGTGTCGCCCTCGCTGGTCGCGTAGAGGAACCGCCCGTCCGCGGAAACGACCAGGAACGACGCGTCGGCGATCGTCGCCACTGTGACGATCGCGTCCAGCGGACCGAACCCGATCCCGTCCCCGCCACCGGCCTGACTGGTATAGCTCCCGACATAGATCCGCTCAGAAGTCATGCCCCATACCCTGCCAGGTCAGGAGCCGACGGGCACACCCCTGTCCAGCCCGTAGAGCGCCGAGCCCCAACCGAGGTCGGCGACGAGGAGCTGCCAGCCCAACCGTCGGTACAGCCGCGGTGCCGGACGGTCGTCGGTGTACGTCGTGAGCAACGCCCGCGAGTTCGGCAGGCCGCGCATCAGCTCCTCCATCAGCGCGGTCCCGATGCCCTGCCGCTGGGCGTCCGGGAGGACGGCGAGCTCGACGACCTCGAAGTGTCCGCCGATCCATTCCGCCGTGAGCTCCGGGCCGATCGCCTCGGCGACCCGGTCGGACCACCACTGTCCACGCTTTCCGGTGAATCCGTACGCGAACCCGACAACGTTTTCGGCCCGCGCCGCGACTAGCTTGAAGTCGTCACGGTCCGCGTGGGTGGGGAGCTGGTCGGTTGCGAAATGCTCGGCGTTTCCGTCATCGAACGAGGCAGCGAACACGTGGCCGAGTTCGTCGGCGATGGCAAGCGCGGCAACTCGGTCGAGGACGCTGATCACCTCGCCTAGCCTAAAGCGCATGGACGCCAAGGCGCTGCTGCAGCGAATCGGAATCGACGGGTACGACGGTCCGCCGCGGCTGGAGGCGTTGACGCAGTTGCATGCGGCGTTCGTGGATCAGGTGCCGTACGAGACCGTGCAGTATCAGCTCACGCCGGGTGGTCCGCTGGAGCCGGAGGACGTCGCGAAGCGGATCGTCGCGCGGGAGACCGGCGGGTACTGCTTCCAGCTGAACGGCACGTTCGCGCTGCTGCTCACCGAGCTCGGGTACCGCGTCCAGATGCACCGCGGCGGCGTACAGACCGTCAACCGTCCGGGCGACATCGACGGCAGCCACATGGTGCTGACCGTCAGCGGGCTGGTCGAGGACCCGGAGCGCCTGTGGCTCGTCGACGCCGGCCTCGGCGACGGGTTGCGCTACCCGATGCCGCTGGAGACGGGCGAGATGGAGCAGTACCCGTTCACGCTGCGGCTCCGCCCGTCCGAGAAGACCGACGGCTGGCGGCTCGACCACGATCCGCGCGCGAACCTGATCGGCATGGACTTCGAGTCCGCGCCGGTCACTCTCGACGCGTTCGCAGCCCAGCATGCCGCGCTTTCCGCCGACCCTGCATCCCCGTTCGTCCGGTTGGCGTCCGCGTTCCGCCGGACGCCGGAAAGCGTTGTCGTACTGCGTTCCGTCGGCCTCAGCGAAACGTTTTCCGACCGCGTCGACACCACGCTGCTCGACAACCCCACGGACTACTTCACCGCGCTCGCAGACGTCTTCCGGCTGCCCCTCCCGCACTACTCCGAAGCCGACCGCGACACCTTTTGGCGCCGCGTCTGGTCCCAGTACGAGGAATTCCAGGCGCGGGCTACTTCGTCGTGAAGCTCACGATGACGGTGTCACCTTCGGCGTACGTCAGCGTGGCGATGTGAAGTGGGCGGCCCTGCTCGTTCCAGCTGACCGCAGCGAGACCGCCGGCCACTCCCCCGGCACTGCCGCCGCCGCTGCGGCTGACGTCGCTGCCACTCTTGCTCAAGGAGATGTAACCCTTCGAGTCGGTGAGCTTGAGCGTGCCGTCCGCCACCGTCGCCGTGAACTTGTCCCCCTTGAGGTTGAGGGCCGCCTTCGTGCGGATCATCACCTCACAGATGCCGTCGTCGCAGGCCCGGTAGTTCTGCCCGTCCTTCGCCGCGGGCACCGCTGCGCTGGTCGGCGTACCAGCAGGCGTACCAGTTGTCTCGCTCTTGCCGGACCCGCCGCAAGCGACCAACGCGAACAACAGCACCAGCCCGGCGACTCCTCGTGTGATCACCCGCCAGACGCTACCGAGCGAAGGAACGACCAACTCGGCCGTGACCGGAAACTGTCAGGTCGCCAGCGCGAACATGATGCTCGGGAGGACCGAGAGTACGGCGGCGACCGCGGTGCACAACGAGATCATGGTGACGGCCGGGGTCTCGATGTCCACCGAGAAGGGGTCGTCGGCAGGGAGGCGGAAGAGTTCCGCGACCCAGCGGAGGTAGACGGCGAGGCCGATCATGACGTTGAGGGCCATGACGATCGCAAGCCAGCCGAGGTGCGCGTCGATGACGGCCTGGAAGGCCGCGAACTTGGTGAAAAGGCCCGCGAGACCCGGCGGCAGGCCGGCGAGGACGACCAGGAAGAAGATCAGGGCCGCGGCCAGGCCGGGTTCGGAACGGACCATGCCGCGGTAGTCGGTCAGCAGACCGGCCGGGCGATGCCGCTGGACGACGGCGACCGCTCCGAAGGCGCCGAGCGTGACCACGACGTACGCCGCCAGGTACCCGACGACCGCCTGCGCGTCCGCGGCGGCCAACGGTGCGAGCAGGAACCCGACCTGCCCGATCGACGACCAGGCGAGCAGCCGGACCGCCTCGACCTGGCGTAGTGCGGCAAGGTTTCCGACCGTCATCGTCACGGCCGCCAAAATCGCGACCGCCGTACGCAGCTGTGAACCGTTCGGCGCGATCCCTGACGTCACCAGCACGAGCAACCCGGCGACACCGGCCGTCTTCGACACCACTGCGAGGAACGTGGTCACCTCGATCGGCGCGCCGACGTACGTGTCCGGCAGCCACGCGTGGAACGGCACCGCCGCGATCTTGAACGCGAACCCGACGATCACGAACAGCCCGGCGGCGAAGGCTACTCGCGCGAGATCCGGATCCAGGCCGGTCAGCTGGTTCGCGATCGTGGACAGGTACAGCGACCCGGTCACGCCGTACAGGTAGGAAACCCCGAAGAGCATGACGGCCGTCGACAGTACCGAGACCAAAAACGCTTTCATCGCGCCCTCGGATCCACGCCGGTCCCGCCGAAGCGCGACCATCGCGAAGCTCGGCAGCGACACGACCTCGAGTGCGATCACCAGCGTCGCCAGGTCCCGCGCGCCTGCCAGCACGGTCGCACCGGTCAGCGCGCTCAGCAGCAGAAAGTGGTATTCCCCGATCGGTACGTCGGCCGCCAGCAAGCGGTACGCCGACAGTCCGACGACGCCGAGCCCGCCGATCAGCAGCACCGCCCACAACCCGGCCGTCAACGGTTCGAAGACCAGGCTGCACTGCGCCGGCCCCTCGACCGCGGGCCGGCAGAACGCGGGCTGGAAGTCGTCCCGATGCGCCCACACGAACACGAGCCCGAACAGGATCACCACGCTGGTCAGCACCGTGACGACGGTGTGCCGGAGCTCCGCCGAGGCACTCTTCCAGAAACTGTCGACCAGCAATACGGCGACCGCGCCGATCGCCAGCACCAGCGGTACGGCGATCGCCTGCCAATCGGTCCACGTCAGGGTCATAGCGCCACCCATTGCTGCAGGAGGAGTCCGGGCCAGAGGCCGAGCAGTACGGTCAGCGTGATGAGCGGGGCCCAGGTGACCAGCTCGATGCGGCTGAGGTCGACCGCGAAGGCGGCCGGCGGGTTCTCGGCCGGATCGCCTTGGCACAGGTTGCGGATCAGCCGCAGGAAATACGCGGCGGTGAGCACCGTTCCGAGGCCGGCGATCACCATGAACACCAGGAACGTTGTCCGCGGCAACCATGGCGCCGGGTGGTACGCGCCGAGCAGGACCAGCATCTCGCCCCAGAAACCCGCCAGTCCCGGCAGCCCGAGCGACGCGAGACACGCGAATGTCAGCAAAGCGGCGATCCGCGGCAAACGCGCGTACAGCGCCCGCCCGATCGCCCGCAGGTCGCTGGTGTCGTGACGGTCCTTGATCGCACCGGCCAGGAAGAACAGCAGGCCGGTGATCAGCCCGTGCGCGATGTTCGCGAACAGCGCACCGCGCAGACCGGCCGGTGACATCGTAGAGATCCCGAGGCCGATGAACCCCATGTGCCCGACGCTCGAGTACGCGATCAGCCGCTTCACGTCGGTCTGCGCCAGGCAGGCCAGCGAGCCCGCGACGATCGCCACCGTCGAGAACGCCCCGAGGTACGGCGCGATCGTCGCCGTCGCGTCCGGCAGCACCGGCACCAGAATCCGGATCATGCCGTACGTCCCGAGCTTCAGCAGTACGCCGGCCAGCAGCACCGAACCCACCGTCGGCGCCTTCGCGTGCGCGTCCGGCAACCAGATGTGCAGCGGCCACAGCGGCACCTTCACCGCCAGCCCGCCCGCGATCAGCAGCGCCGCGACCAACGGGATCCCGTGCCCGCCGGCGACCGGTGAACTGGTCAGCTCGACGATGTCGAAGGTGCCCGCCACCCGCTGCACGAGCAGAAATCCGAGCAGCATCAGCGCGGAACCGAACACGGTCATCAGTACGAAAGTGTTCGCGGCGCGTTTCCGTCCGGCCGGATCGTGGTGGTCGCCCCAGATGTCGATGACCAGCCACATCGGGATCAGCACGATCTCGAAGCAGACGAAGAACAGCACCAGGTCGAGCGCGGAAAACGTTCCGATCACGCCGGTCTCGATGACCAGCAGCAGTGCGATCAAGGAACGGGTCCGGCCGATCCTCGGCGTGATCTTCAGCGAGTACAGGCAGCACAGGAAGGTCAGCAGGGCGCTGAGCACGATCAGCGGCACCGAGATCGAGTCGACCCCGAGATGGAACCGGACCCCGAGCGACGGGATCCACGGTACGTCGATCACCGCGTTGAGCGGCCGGAGGTTGTCGCCGAGCACCTGTGCGTCTTGCGACGAGTACGCGAACCAGCCCTCGGTCCGCGGCCAGAGCAGCACCGATCCGATCAGCACGAGCCCGGAAATCACCGATCCGCACGCCGCCGCGAGCCGATCCCCGATCGCCGCCGGGATCATCCAGAGCGCGCCCGCGGCCAGCAGGGGCAGCACGAGGATCGCCAGCAGGATCCCGTTCACGAGCCGATCACCCCCGCGAGCACGGCCAGCGCGACGACACCGACGACAGCCGCGGTGAGATAGGTCTGCACGTTCCCGGTCTGCAGCCGCCGGAGCCCTTGCGACGCCAGCGTCCCCGTCCGGCCGACCGCGCGTACATAGGCCCCGACAACATCGCGATCCCCCGCCACGGTCAGCTTCGCCAGCCACCGCACGGGTACGACGACCAGACCGTGGTACGCCGGGTCGACGCCGAACTCACGCTCCAGCAGGACCGGCCGCGGATCCGCCCCACGCCGCCACAGCGAGTACGCCGGGAGCGCGCCGAGCAGCACGAGCGCGGTCGAGATCAGCCCGATCACCCAGTTGAGATGCACGCCGTCGGCGTACCCGAGCGCGATCGCGGCGACCGCGAGCAGAACGAGCGGCGCCAGCATCACCCAGGGCGCGTCGTGGAGCTTGGAGGTGTCGGGCTCGTCGAGATCGGCCGCCGCGTCGCCGTCCTCGAACGCACCGATGCCGCCGGCGAGCGCCGGCGTACGGAAGAAGGTCCACAGCCACAACCGCACGCAGTAGAACGCGGTCAACGCCGCCGTGAGGCAGACCGAGACCAGCACCGCCCAGCCGACGACCGACCCGTCGTGCGCTTTCTCCCAGGCCGCTTCGATCACCGTGTCCTTGGAGAAGAAGCCGGCGAACCCGGGTATGCCGGACAGCGCCGCGAGCCCGACCGTCATCGTCAGGAACGTGACCTGCAGCGTTTTCCGCAACTTTCCGCGGCGCGTGTAGCGACGCAGTACGACGAGGGCCGCGCTGCCGACCTGATGCAGGAGCACGCCGGCGCAGAGGAACAGCAGGCCCTTGAACGCGGCGTGCGTGACGAGGTGGAAGAGCGCCGCGTGCCGGCCGTCCGCCGTACCGAGGGACAACGCGGAGAACATGATCGCGAGCTGGCTCACCGTCGACCAGGCGAGCACCCGCTTCACCTCGACCGCCGCGGACGCGCAGAGAGCGGCGAACAGCATCGTCACGCAGGCGACGACCGCCAGCGCCGTCAGGGTCGTGGTCGAGGCCGAGAAGACGTTGTAGAGACGGGCGATCAGGAAGACGCCCGCGGCAACCATCGTGGCCGCGTGGATCAGGGCGCTGACCGGGCTCGGGCCCGGCATCGCGTCCGGGAGCCAGGTCTGCAACGGGACCTGCGCCGACTTCCCGACGACACCGACCAGGAGCAGCAAGGTGCCGGTCGTCAGCAGTCCGGGTGAGATCTTCGCCGGATCGAGTTCGGAAATCCGGAAAGTGTGCGCACCGAGACCGAGCACGAAGATTCCGAACAGGAACCCGACGTCGGCGAACCGCGTCATCAGGAACGCCTTGACCGCACCCGATCGGGCGTCGCGGCGTTCCCAGTAGTGGCCGATCAGCAGGTACGAGCAGGCGCCCATCACTTCCCAGCCGATCAGCAGGAAGAACAGGCTGTCCGAGATCACCACGGTCACCATCGCCGCAGTGAACAAGGTGACGAGAGCGTGGTACGACGCGGCGCGCTGATGCAGGTACCCGAGCGAGTAGACCTGGACGCACGTCGCGATGACGCCGACGACCGCGAGCAGCAGGACGGTCAGGTCGTCGGTGCGGACCGCGAAGCCGATGGTGAGATCCCCGACCTGCGAGTTCAAGAACGCGTACTGGTCCGGGGTGGCGCCGTGCAGGAGCGCGGCGAACAGGAGGATCAGCAGCGAGAAGCCGACGCCGACGACCCGCCAGGCGGTCGCGATCACGACGCCTCCTCGTGTTCGAGGAGGTCGCGGGCCGCGTCGGCGTCGACGTGGCCGTGACCGCGGAACAGCAGCAGGACGATCGCGAGGCCGAGTCCGATCTCCGCCGCGGCCAGCGTGATCACGAAGATCGCGAGCGTCTGCCCGGTGGCCTCGTCCACGCGCCAGGCGTCGAAGGCGACCAGGTTCAGGTTCACGGCGTTCAGCATCAGCTCGAACGACATCAGCATCGTGATCGCGTTCCGGCGGGCGAGAACGCCGTACACGCCGATGCAGAACAGGACGACCGCCAGCAGCAGCGGAAGGACCAACGGCATCGTCAGTCCTCCTTCTTGCGCTGAGACAAGGCGATGGCGCCGATCAGTGCCGCCAGCAGGAGGACCGAGAGGACCTCGAACGGGAGCACCCAGTTCTTGAAGATCTGGGTCCCCACGGTCTTGGCGGAGCCGTCGGTCACCGGCCTGATCTTCTCGTTGCCAAAGGCAAGCACTACGCCGGCGCCGAGGATCAGCGCAAGCACCGCGGCGACGGCGGCCGCGAACGGGGCGCGACGGGTGGTGAGCTCGGGCAGCGGATTCGTCGGGGCTTTGGTGAGCATCAGCGCGAACAGGACGAGTACGACGATCGCGCCGACGTACACCAGGATCTGGACCAGCGCGACGAACTCGGCCTGCAGCGCGCCGAAGCAACCGGCGACCGCGCCGAGCGCGAGCACGAGCCAGAGCGCGGCGTGCACGATCCGGCGCGACACGACCACGACGACGGCGGCCACCACCGCCACCAGGCCGGCGACGGAGAACAGAGCAGTGGTCACGCTTGGTCCTCGGGGGCCTCGGCTGCCGGACCAGGGTCGATGGGCTGGGGTGCCGGGACGGTCCACATCCAGTCGCGGAGGCGGTCCTTCTCGTGCGTCAGGTTCCGGATGTCGGTTTCGGCGTACTCGAACTCGGGCGACCAGAACAGCGCGTCGAACGGGCAGGCCTCGATGCAGATCCCGCAGTACATGCAGAGGCTGAAGTCGATCGCGAACCGGTCCAGCACGTTCCGGCTGCGTTCCCGAGCCTGCTCACCGACCGACGGCGCGGTCTCGGTGTGCGAGTCGATGTAGATGCACCAGCTCGGGCACTCACGCGCGCACAGCATGCAGGAGGTGCAGTTCTCCTCCATCAGCGCGATCACGCCGCGGCTGCGCGGCGGCAGCTCCGGCTGGACGTCCGGGTACTGCTCGGTGACGGAACGACGGGCCAGGGTCCTCGCGGTGACCTTCAACCCCTCGACCAGCCCCTTACCAGGCAGTCCCACGCTCCACCTCCCGTCTCTTAGCAGGACATTAGCCGATCTGCCGCCTCACAAGGCGCGTTCGAGGCGGGCTGCGACCTGGCGGTAGCGGCTGACCGGTATCAGGTGAACGCCCTCGAAGGCCCCGGAGTCACGGATCTTCAGGATCTGCTCGCAGGCGTGGTCGACGCCGGCGTCCCGGTCCCGCTCCACCGCCTCGATCAGATCGGCCGGGATCTTGAGCTGGGGCAGCTTGGCGAGGTTGTGGGCCATCTGCGCGGAGGCGAGCACCATCACCCCGGCGTACACCGGGATGTCGAGCTCGACGGACTCGCGCCAGCGGAGCAGCTCGTCGAGGTCGTAGCTGACCTGGACGTACAGGAAGTCGGCCTCGGCCTTCCACTTCGGCACGGGCCGCAGACGGGTGGCTGCCCCGACCTTGAACGGTTCACACCCCGGGTACGTCGTCTCGCGGGCCTGCTCGATCATCCGCCGTACTGTCAGCTGACTCGTGCGGGCACCCTCCGCCGGGTCGTCCCCGTGCACGAACAGAAAACGTTCTACGCCGTACGCCGCCGCGGTCAGGAGGTCCCGGCGGAAACCGAGCAGATTCCGGTCCCGCGAATTGAGGCACGCGATTCCGCGCGCACCCATCAACTGCACTTCGTTGGCCACCGCAACACTCGAAACGGTCGCCCGCCCGATGTGGTTGTCCGGGATCAGGAAACCGTCCGCGATCGGACTCATCACCCCGATCTGATGCCGCACCTTCTTCAGATCCGGCCGGGTCGGCGGCTCCACCTCACAGATCAGCTCGAACACCCTCCGGACCCTACAGAAGGTCGGCTGGCCAGGCCGGGCTATCTCATCCGCGTTCGCAGGAAGTCCTGCTCGGCCTGGTTCGGCGTTCGGTCCAGAGCGGACTGATAGGCGGCCTGGGCCTCGGGGATGCGGTTGAGGCGAGCCAACAGATCGGCTCGGATCGCGTGGAAGAGGTAATAGGTGTCGAGCGGCAGGGCCTCGACGAGGGTGAGCGCGGCGGCGGGGCCTTCGACTTCCGCGACGGCGACGGCTCGGTTGAGGGCTACAACGGGCGTGGGATCGAGCGTGAGGAGGTGGTCGTAGAGCTGGAGGATCTGGCGCCAGTCGGTGGCGTCAGGGGTCGCGGCGTCGGCGTGGACGGCGTTGATGGCGGCCTGGAGCTGGTACGGGCCCGGTTGGTTGCGGCGCAGGCATCGGCGGACGAGCGCGTGACCCTCGTCGATGAGCGCGTGGTCCCAGAGGTCGCGGTTCTGGTCGCGGAGGCGAACGAGCGTGCCGTCGGGCGCGACCCGGGCCGGGCGGCGAGAGTGCTGAAGGAGCATCAGCGCGAGCAGGCCGACCGCTTCAGGTTCATCCGGCATCAACTCGACCAACAGCCGCCCCAGCCTGAGGGCCTCGGCGGCGAGTTCGTCGCGGACCAGGGTTTCGCCGGACGAGGCGGCGTACCCCTCGTTGAAAATCAGGTAGACGACGGCGAGTACCCCGCGCACGCGCTCGGGCAGATCGGCTTCATAGGGCACGCGATAAGGGATGCCGGCGGCGCGGATCTTGGCCTTGGCGCGGACCAGGCGTTGCGCCATGGTCGGCTCGGGCACCAGGAAAGTGTGTGCGATCTCGGCCGTGGTGAGGCCGCCGAGCATGCGGAGCGTGAGGGCGACGCGGACGTTCAGCGCGAGCGCGGGGTGGCAGCAGGTGAAGATCAGCCGCAAACGGTCGTCGTGCACGGCACCCTCCTCCACTGGCTCGGCCTCGGCCTGCAGCAACGCCGCCTGGGCATACTTGTCCGCCCGCGCAGCCTCCCGGCGCAGGCGGTCGATCGCGCGGTTCCGTGCGGTCGTGATGATCCATCCGGCCGGGCTCGGAGGTACACCGTTTTCCGGCCATTTCTCCAGCGCTGCGGCGAACGCGTCCTGGACGGCGTCCTCGGCGATCTCGAGGTCGCCGAACACCCGCGTCAGCACCGCGACCGCCCGCCCGTGCTCGGCCCGGAACACCCCGGCGACATCAACAGTCACGACTGCGAGGGCCTGACCTCGACGGGCAGCCCGAGGATCTTGGCCAACCGGCGCGCCCAGTGCAGCGCCGCGTCCAGGTCCTCCACCTGGATGACCGTGAATCCACCGAGATGTTCCTTGCCCTCGGTGAACGGCCCGTCGGTGATCAGCACATCGTCACCGCTGGTTTTCAGCACGGTCGCCGTCTCCGGCGGGTGCAAGCCGGCCGCGAAGACCCACACGCCGGCCGCCTGCATCTCCTCGTTCAACGCCTGCAGTTCCCGCATGATCGGGTCCAGGACTTCAGGCCCGGGCGCCGGTCCGTCGGGTTGATAGATGCTGAGCAAGTACTGGTTCATCGTTACCTCTCTCTCGCCCTCTATACGAACCGTCTCAGCTCAGATCGACAGCCAACGACACCCCGCTCAGTCGACGGAGGCTGGATTCGAGGTCGAAGGTCAGCCAGCGGGAGAGTTGCGGGTGGGTGGGGTGTTCCCAGAGTCCGTAGGGGCCTCGGCGGGATTCGAGCCAGGTGACCAGGGCGTGTACTCGGCGGTCCTCGCTGGAGACGCCGCAGCGGGAGGCGAGATCGAGGAGGAAAGCGGTATCGGCGGTCACGTAGAAGGTGATCTGTCCCAGCGCGCGTTCGAGGCCGACGAGGCGGGAGACTTCCCAGCCGAGGGTCGACTCTTCGCGGGTCTCGCGGGCGAGGAGGTGGTCGACGCCGATGCGGGCGGCGTCGGACCGGTTGTGCCGCGGGTGCAGTGCGAGACAGGCCACGGCGCCAGTTGTCGCCGACCGGCAACCATCGCCCCGGGTGAGTCGCCGGTCCTTTTCCGGCGGCGCAGGCCGACTCGGGCCCCCGAGGTCGGCTTTGGGTCCCGAGGGCCAGGAGCCGTCGTGGAGTCGTTCGCGCAGAAGCCATTCGTACGCACGTTCAGCGCGAGGATCGGTGGCGAACCCGGCCGCGGCGATGCCCCGCAGCGGTACGACGGTCTGCATGGTGACGAACCGCGGTCCGTCCGATGGCTTACCTGCGGACCTGTCGTCGACCCGCAGCGGCCACGACCCGTCCGGCTGCTGATGGGAGAAGATCGCGTCGACAGCAGTGGCAAGCTCGGGGCCGCGGTAGCCGAGGTACGCGAGCTGGCAGAGCAGGTACCCGGCATCCTGAGGCCGCTCAGCCGCGGCGAGCCGCCCGAGAAGGGACTGTACGGCGGGGCTCGCTGCGATCTCGTCCCGCCAGGCCTTCACATCGTCATCGTGATCCGCGGCGCCCTCGAGCTCTACGGCCGCGCGCCATCGCAGCGACGCCGACGGGTCTCCGAGCAGGAGCGTGTTCATGGCAATACCGCCCGTACGAAAGGCGCCGTGGCCGTATCGGCCAGTTCTTCGGGTGGCCCCTCGAAGACGATCCTTCCACCGTGAGGTCCGCCGCCCGGGCCGAGTTCGACTAGCCAGTCGCAGGTGGCGAGCACCATCGGGTCGTGCTCGACCACCAAGACGGTGTTGCCCGCATCGACGATCGCATCGAGCGCGCGCAGGAGCACGGTGACGTCGGTGGCCTGCAGGCCGACGGTGGGCTCGTCGAGTACGTAGAGGCTGCCTGCCTTGGTCGGACGGGCGAGCTCCTTGGCGAGTTTGAGTCGCTGCGCTTCACCTCCGGACAGACTCCAACCAGGTTGGCGGACGATGAGGTAACCCAGGCCGAGTGCGAGGGCTGCGTCGCCGGCACGACGTACGGCGGCGATGTCGCCCCACTCGTCGACGAGCTCGCCGATGGTCAGGGCTTCGATGTCGGCGAGCGTTCGGTCCCGCTCGCGGAGGGCCGCGACCTCGCGACGGTAGCCGGAACCGCCGCAGGCTTCGCAGGTCTGGGTCACCGACGGCAGGAACGACATGCCCTGCTGCCACGTTCCTTTCCCGCCGCAGGCGTCGCAGCCATAGGTGAGGTCCTTCATCGTGAGGCCCTGCTCGCGGGCCACCTCGCTCGCGGCGAACGACTTGCGGACAGCGGTGATGAGCCCGAGGAAGCTGCCGGGTGACGTGATCTCCGCGCGGCCTTGGTCGGCGACGATCGTACGAGCGGGAGCACCCGAAATGGCCTGGTGAACCCCAGGTTCGACGCGGACGATGCCGCCGCCGGAAACATTGGTCGCCGGTCGCGCCAGCCCGGGCGCGATCGTGTCGACGACGAGCGAGGACTTCCCCGACCCGGACACACCGCACACACCGACACGCACGCCGAGCGGGATGCGTACGTCGAGGCCGCACAGGTTGTTCTCCCGCGCTCCCGTGACCTGCATCCACTCGGTTGGCACGCGGCGGTCGCGATGAGGGATCGCGATACTCCCGTCGCGCACTGCTCTGGTGACCGACTCGGCGCTGTCGAGGTCGACGATCCGCCCGCCCGCTCGTCCGGGACCGGGGCCGATCTCGATGACGTCGTCGGCGGCACGAATCAGGGTGGCGTCATGTTCGACGGCGATGACGGTGTTGCCGGCGTCGCGCAGCTCGCCCAGGGTATCCGCGAGCGCGTCCACCTCGGACGGATGCAGCCCTCGGGACGGTTCGTCGAGCAGGACCGTCATACCAACAAGGCCGCCGCCGAGGACCGACGCCAGCTTGATCCGTTGTGCCTCACCCGCGGAGAGCGTCCAGGTCGTCCGGTTCATCGTGAGATAGCCGAGCCCGACGCGGCCCAGGAATCCGAGCCGGTACGACGCAACGGTACGGGCGTGGGCCGCGTGCTGATCGTCCGGCTCGTCCATCGACGCCAGTACGCCGGCGAGCTCGGCAAACGTGGCCGAGAACAGATCGCTGCGGTCGCGGCCCTCGACACGAATCGCCAAGTACGGGGCGCGCAGCCGCTTGCCGCCGCACTCCCGGCACGGGAACGCCCTGGACTCCAGGCCGCCCAGGTCGAACCGAGCCCAGTGGTTCAGCCCCACCCAGGACGAATCGCCGTACAGGACCCCGTGCCGGACCTCGTCGCTCAGCTCCGACCACGGCGTGGTGTTCGGGTCGAACTTGTACCGCTCCGCGAAGGTCTGTATCACGTCGTTGCTGCCGACCACTTCAGGACGGAACCACGCCAGGCCTCCGCCGAAGCAGCGGGCGAGTGGCGCGTCAGGCCGTACGATCGCGGCGAAATCGAACGCCCGCTCAACGCCGACTCCCAGGCACTGCGGACAGACCGACGCGGGCGACCCCATCAGATGACGCGGCTCGATCGGCACCGCGCTCGTCGCGCAGTCGGCGCAGACCCACGCTGCTTCCGGCGTCGGTGCGGACCGTCGAACGTTGTCGCCACCGCACTCGAGGCACGACCGCACACCGGCGCGCGCCAGGACGAGGGAGATGAGGCGGTCGAGGTCGCTGGAGCGGCCAACCGTCGTACGGGCGGCATCCCAGCGCCCGGGCCCGCCCGGTGGGAACGTCGTACCGGAGGCGTCGATGCTGATCGTCGGACCCAACCCGGTGAGAGAGTCGACCGGGGCTTCGGGCCCTTCGCGCACCGACTGTCGCTCGTAGACCGACAGGCACTCGAGCAGCCGCCGGTCGGCCTCCGCCGCAAGCACATCGCCGACCAACGACGACTTGCCCGAGCCCGATACGCCGGTCACGACCGTGAACCGGTCCTTGGCGAACTCGACGTCAATGCCTTGCAGGTTGTGGGCCCGGGCGCCCCGAACCCGGATGACTTCACTCGAGCGCCGGTCGGCGCGCGGCTTGGCGCGGGGCGTCACCCTCGGCCGCTGCTCGGCAACGGCGGGACCGCAGTGCTGCAGGCGTCCGCCGTCTGGGCCACCGCCCGGGCCGAGTTCGATGCGCCAATCCGCGGCGGCGATCACGTCTGCCTGGTGTTCGACGACGACCACCGTGCAACCGTCGACCGTCAGTTTGTCGAGCACAGTGAGGAGCCGGTCCAGGTCGCCAGGGTGAAGCCCGGTGGTGGGCTCGTCGAGCAGCACGAGGTTGCCGGCCTTCGCCTTCGTCACCTCACGGGCGAGACGAACTCGTTGCGCTTCACCACCGGAGAGACTGGGCGACGGCTGCCCCAGCGTGACGTAGCCGAGCCCAACCTCCTGCAGGGTCTGAAGGATGCGCGTCACCGCTGGGTGCTCGGCGAACAACGTCTCGGCCTCGTCGACGCTCAACGCCAGCACATCAGCGATCGAGCGGCCCTCCCACGTTGCTTCGAGTACTTCGGGCCGGTACCGGCGGCCTTCGCAGATCTCGCACGGCACCCAGATCGGCGCCAGCTCCCGGAGGCTGATCGCGACCGCGCCCATCCCCTCGCACTCCGGGCACGCCCCTTCGCCACGGTTGAACGTGAACTCCGACGCGGACCGCCCGGTCTGCTGCGCGAACACGTCGCGGATCCGATCGAACACCTTCGTGTACGTCGCCGGATTCGACCGCGGGTTGTTGCCCAGCGGCTTCTGATCGACGGCGATGGCCCGCAGCGCAGGCGCGTCGACGGTCGAACAACCGACCGGCGCGCCGGTCCGGATCGACGCCAGCAACACGTCGCGAGCGAGCGTCGTCTTGCCTGCTCCCGACGGGCCTGTGATGACGGTCAGCGCCCCGAGCGGGATCTCGCAGTCGACGTCGCGCAGGTTGCGCAGGCCGGCGCCGGTGAGGCCGATCCGCCGCTCACCGATCTCACGGGCCGCGCGCCGGACCCGGGCCGGCGCCGAGAAGCCGCGACCCGAGGCGGTATCGGCACGCCACAGGTCGGCGGGCGTCCCTTGGAAGACGAGTTCGCCACCGCCGC
This sequence comes from Kribbella sp. NPDC055110, assembly GCF_053607525.1. Taxonomy (NCBI): domain Bacteria; kingdom Bacillati; phylum Actinomycetota; class Actinomycetes; order Propionibacteriales; family Kribbellaceae; genus Kribbella; species Kribbella sp. NPDC055110. Next base: position 50,339 of record NZ_JBSGTS010000013.1, on the reverse strand, counting down.
GGCCGCCGGCCGGTCCGATCTCGACGACATCGTCCGCCAGCGCGATCGCCGTACGGTCGTGCTCCACCATCAGCACCGGGCCCGGCAACGACGCCATTGCCTCGAGCAACGGTTTGAGATCGGTATGATGCAGCCCGATGGTCGGCTCGTCGAGGACGTGCAGCAGATCCTCGAGCCGGCCGCCGAGTACGACCGCGAGTCGGGTCCGTTGCGCCTCACCCCGCGACAGCGTCGGCATCGGCCGGTCGAGGCTGAGATGACCGAGCCCTAACGTGACCAGCGGCCGCAGTCGCCGCAGCAACTCGTCCTGAACGCGTACGGCGCGCGGGCCGATCGCCAGCTGGTCGACGAACTCGAGGACCTCGCGCACCGAGCGGGCGAGCAACTCGATCAGGGCGACTCCGGCGATGCGATGCGACGACGTGTCGATCGCAGCGTCGCGGAACGTCGAGGGCTCCAGTGGCCGGACCCAGTCCGAGCAGCTCGGACAGATCGGCGCCCGCAGTACGGGCGTACCACCGAGACGAACCTCGTGTGAACCCAACGCGTCGGCGCGCTCGAGGACGCCTCGAACCTCCGCCGCGGACGCGCCCGCCCGCAGAGTGGCGACGCGTACGACGACATCGTGCGGGATCATCGGGTCGAGCCGAGGCACGCTGCTCTTCGCGGTCCACGGACGCCCGTCGATCGTGACCGCAGCGAACTGGCCCCGCAGTCCGGCGAGGAGTCGCGCGTGGCTCCCGTTGAGGGCGCGCACGACAGCCACTTCCACCGGGAGACGGCCCTCGGCGGCGAGCAGATCCAGAGCCATCGCGAGTCGCTCTTCGCGCGACACCGCGCGTACCGGCACCTGGCAGCTCGGGCAGGTCACGTCTGCGAATCGCGCGTACAGAATGCGGAGGAACGGGTGCAGGCCGACGGACGTCGCGACTGTCGAGGCGGGGTTGACGTTCAGTACGTTCTGAGCGATCGCCACCGCCGGACCCAAGCCGTCGATGCTCCGCACCTGCGCGGCCGGAACACGTGTTCCTGGACGTCCCAGTCCCAGTGACTCGACGAACCGGCGCCGCGCCTCGGTGTAGACCACGTCGAACGCGAGCGACGACTTCCCCGAGCCGGACACACCGACAACTGCGGTCAGGCCGGGTCCGAACGCGACATCGACGTCCCGCAGGTTGTGCTCCGCCGCACCGCGAACTCTCATCGCCTATTCCGGAACGCGGCTCGGGTCGCGGCTGCGGTGGAGCGGTAGTACTCCGATGGCTCGATGAAGACCCATTCGTCGAACGGCACGCCGTTGGTGACCGCGCGCCGGTAGCTGAAGCAGACGAGGTACAGCGTCCGGACGTACATGACCGCCTCGAGTCGATCGAGCTCCTCGTCGGTCAGCTCGACGTGGCGGCGATACCCGTTGACGGCGGCGTCGATACGCTCTTCGTTGGTGTGTCGCGCCGGAGACCAGTCCCCGGTGCCCCAGATCAGGTAGGCGAAGTCGGCGAGGCGCGGCCCGCGTCCGGACGCCTTCCAGTTGATTGCCACCGGCCCCCGATTGCTGATCACCGCATGATCGGGGTCGAGGTTGCCGTGGAGCAGGCTCTCGGGAAGGCCGTGACCGTCGTCGGCCGACCGTACCTGATCCCGGAGGCGCTCGAATCGATCCCGATCCGCCGGGGCGACCTTCGTGTCGACCGCGTCGAGAAAGGCCAGGCCCGCCAGCAGGTCCTGCCGCGGCGCACCTTCACGGCTGGGGTCCTCACCGCTCGCTCCACCGGCGCGGCTGACGGACTCGTCGAGCGGCAGGGCGTGCAGCCGTCCGAGCAGGTCACCCATGACGGCGAACATCTCGGGACCGCCGGGAAGGTCGTCGCCTTCGACGTACCGGGTCACGAGGACCGTGCTTCCGTCGAAGTCGGACACCGCGTCGTCGACCGCGAGACGCTCCGCCGGGTAGTCGTGCCGCGCCAGGAAGCGCAGGACCGCGGCATCGCCTTCGACGCTGGTCCTCGGACGGGCAGGAGGGAACGCTCGCGCGATCCACGGGTCGCCGTCGTTCCGGTCGATGCGGAACACGTACGTCTTGTGCACACTGACCTTCGTCGCCGCGACCGCATCGATGCCGTAGCGGTTCCGAAGATGGGCGAGGAGCCGGCCGGCCACGGGCTCGTGGTCCATCCGGGACCCGAGTCCCTCGAGATCGGTCAGCGCCTCGGTATAGCGCTGCCCCGTCGCCGCGGCGTGACGCCGTACGACCTTCTTGAAGTTGCTGTCCTTGGTCATGACAAGCCTCCTCCGACACCCTCGTCCCCAGCGACGCGGTGTTGAGAGATGGCCTGCAGACATCGACGACCGAGAGGGCAAATCCCCTTCGCCACTGGAACCCCGGCTGGGCGGACGTTCCACAGCTCGGCGACCGGTCGACGCCGTCCCGCCAATCTCCCCGACCGACGTCGCCGTTGTCAAGCAGGGTCGAGGGGGAGGGTGACGGTCACCTGGAGGCCGCCGCCTTCTCGAGGGACGGCGGTTACGGTGCCGGCGTGGGCTTCGGCTACCGAGCGGACGATGGAGAGGCCCAGCCCGGCGCCTTTGGTGCTGACCAGGCGTTCGGCGCCCAGGCGGTAGAAGGGTTTGAAGAGGGATTCGACTTCGTACGGCGGGATCTCGGGGCCGGTGTTCGTGACCACGATCTGCACGCAATCGTCGGCTGTTCTGCTGAGTACCTGGACCCACCGCTCACCTGAAGGCACGTTGTGGCGGATGCCGTTCTCGACCAGGTTGTGGACCAGGCGTTCCAGCAACAACGCGTCGCCGCGGGTGGGTGCGTCGCCGGGGCCGCGGATCAGCTCGACGCCGACCGCAGCGGCCTCTGCGGTGAGTTGGGCGGTCACGTGGTCGACCACGTCGGCGAGGTTCACCGGGTAGACCGTGGTCAGCTGCTTCTCCGAGTCGGCCAGGATCAACAGGCCCTCGATCAGCTGCTCGTGGCGGGTGTTGATCGTCAGCAGGCTCTCGCCCAGTTCCTTCACGTCCGCGGACGCCGTACGTCGATGCATCGCGACTTCGACCAGCGCCCGGCCGAGCGTCAACGGCGTACGCAGCTCGTGGGAGGCGTTGGCGACGAATCTCCGTTGGCCGTCGAAGGAATGGTCCAGGCGCTCGACCATCGTGTCGAACGCGTCCGCCAGGTTCTTCACCTCGTCGTCGGGACCCTTCAACGCGATCCGCTCGTGCAACGCGGACGGCGATGCGGCGATCCGGCGCGCCGTGTCGGTGACCTGATGCAGCGGCGCCAGCACCCGCCCGGCGACCAGCCACCCGAACCCCGCCGCCAACCCACCTACCAGGACCAGCGCGACGCTTCCTTGCGCCAGGAGCGACTTGATCGCCGCTTGCCGCACCTGCTCGCGCTGCTCGTTCATCACACGTTCCGCGTCTGAACCCGTGAGCAGAGCACCGTCCTTGTTCAGCACGTACGCCTGGTCAGGTGGTGGCGGCGTACTGCTGGTGCCTGACGGCAGGTACGTCCCCTTCACGATCACCTGGTACTTCTGCCCCAGGTTCGCGGAGAACAGCGCATACGTGACCCCGAGCAGCACTACGCCGGCGACCATGAACAGACCGCCGTACAGCAGTGTCAGCCGCCCCCGTAGCGTCAGCCGCCTCACGGGATGCGGTAGCCGACGCCGGTGACGGTCTCGACCAGTCCCGGTTCGCCCAGTTTCCGGCGCAGTTTCAGGATCGTCAGCCGGACCGCTCCGGTGAACGGGTCCACGTGCTCGTCCCATGCCTTCTCCAGCAGTTGTTCGGCCGACACGGTCGCGCCGTCGGCTCGCAGCAGCTCCACGAGTACGGCGAATTCCTTCTTCGACAACGGGACGTAGCGACCGTCCCGGAAAACCTCGTGCCGCGCGGGATCCAGCGTGATGCCGGCGCGTCGCAGTACGGGCGGATCGGCCGGGCGACTCCGCCTTCCCAGCGCGAGTACGCGCGCGGCCAGCTCGGCGAAGGCGAAAGGCTTGGTCAGGTAGTCGTCCGCGCCCAGCCCGAGCCCCTCGACCCGGTCGGTCACGGCGGCCGCCGCGGTCAGCATCAGCACCCGCGTGGCTGAGCCGGAAGCCACCAGTTGCCGGCACACCTCGTCACCGTGGACGACCGGAATGTCGCGATCCAGCACGAGTACGTCGTACGCGTTGACCGACAACCGTTCCAGCGCCGCGCGGCCGTCGCCGGCCACGTCGACGGCATGGGAGTCGTCGCGCAGCCATTCCGCGATCGCTGCCGCCAGCAACGGCTCGTCCTCGACCACCAGTACCCGCACGCACCCCATGATCCCCGACATCGGTGTTTCCGCCGCGTTTCCGGACTCGGAAACGGTCCGGAAACGGCCGATCGAGAAAGGTTTCCGGAAACGAGAGGAGCACCGATGCGCAACACCATCCTGGCCGTTTCCGTTCTGGTCGCCGGCCTGATCCTGACCGGCTGCGGAGCCGACGAGCCCGATGCCCAGGTCGCCTCCGGGAGCGGAGGACAGCAGTCGACGGCGCCGAGCAGTGCGCCGGCCAGCCTCAGCCAGGACGACCTGGCGGTCAAGTTCACCCAGTGCCTGCGGGAGAACGGCCTGAACGTCCCGGACCCGGAGCCGGGCAAGGGCCCGATGCTGAAGTTCGACAAGAACTCCGGTGTCACGCAGGCACAGGTCCAGAAGGCCATGGAGGCGTGCCAGCAGTACAACCCGCAGGCGCAGGGCAGCGCCAACCCGCAGCAGGCGGAAAACGGCAGAAGGTACGCCGAGTGCATGCGGAAAAACGGCGTCGAGAAGTTTCCGGACCCGAAGCCGGACCAGCAGGGCATCATGATCGGGCCGGGCGTCGCCGACGATCCCGACTTCCAGAAAGCGCAGGACGCCTGCCAGAGCATCCTGGCGGCACGCTGATGCGTAAGGGACTAACGGCTGTGGCCGTCCTGGCTGCTGGGGGCGCCGCAAGCGCGTTCCTGGTCAGCCGGGGCGACACCAGCCAGGCAACGAACCCGGCCGCACAGGCCGTGCCGATCAACACGACCAAGGTCACACAGCAGACCTTGAAGGACACCGAGACCCAGGACGGCAGCCTCGGCTTCGGTCCGTCGTCCTCCGCCGTCAACCGGGTCGCCGGCACGGTCACCGCCGTACCCGACAGCGGGCAGGAACTGCGCCGCGGAAACACCGTGTACAGCATCGACAACAAGCCGACCACATTGCTGTACGGCGCGCTCCCGGCGTACCGCAGGCTCGCGATCGGGACCGAGGGTACCGACGTCCTGCAGCTCGAGCAGAACCTGAAGGCGATGGGCTACAGCGGGTTCACCGTGGACGACGAATACACCGACGCCACCGCCGCTGCGGTCGAGGAGTGGCAGGAGGATCTCGGTCTGGACGAGACAGGAGTGGTCGAGCTCGGCAGCGTCCTGTTCGCGCCCGGTCATCTGCGGGTGGACAGCGTGCAGGCCGAGGAGAGTTCACCGCTCGGCCCGAACCAGCCCGTGCTCAGCTACACCGGCACCACCCGGGCCGTCACCGTCCAGCTCGACGCCGCGGACCAGCGGCTGGCCACGCTCAACGCGCCGGTCACGATCGCGCTGCCGGACGGAAAGTCCGTGCCCGGAAAGATCCAGAAAGTCTCCACGGTGATCATTCCGGCGGAAAGCCCGGACAAGGATCCGGAAACGAAGGTCGAGGTGATCGTTGCCATCGCCAACCAGCAGGCGGTGGCGGCGTGGTCGTCCGCGGCCGTGGACGTCACCTTCACCGCCTCGGAACGCAAGAACGTGCTGACCGTTCCGGTCGCGGCCCTGGTCGCGCTCCGGGAGGGCGGCTTCGGCGTCGAAGTCACGGACGGTACGACGTCGCGCTACGTGCCGGTGAAGACCGGGCTGTTCGCGAGCGGCCAGGTCGAGATCAGCGGCACCGGCGTCACCGCCGGCACCACGGTCGGGATCCCCAAGTGATCGAGCTGACGGAGGTGACCAAGGTGTACCCGGGCGGAGTGAACGCACTCGGCGGTGTCAGTCTGCGGATCGACGCCGGCGAGCTGGTCGCGATCGTCGGCCCGTCGGGCTCCGGCAAGTCCACGATGCTGAACGTCCTCGGCACCCTCGACCGCCCGACCTCGGGCACGGTCCGGATCGACCGGTACGACGTAGCGCGGCTGTCCGACGCGGGACTGTCGGCGTTGCGCGCGACGCGGATCGGGTTCGTGTTCCAGCAGTTCCACCTCGCGTCCGGCGTACGCGCAGTCGACAACGTCGCCGACGGGCTGCTCTACTCCGGCCTTCGCTTGTCGGTACGTCGGAAGCGGGCGGCGGCTGCCCTGGAACGGGTCGGTCTCGCGCACCGCCTCGATCACGAGCCGCACGAGTTGTCCGGCGGCGAGCGGCAACGCGTAGCTGTCGCGCGGGCAGTCGCCGGCGAACCCGCCGTACTGCTGGCCGACGAGCCGACCGGAGCACTGGATTCCGCGTCGGGCGCAGGCGTGATGCAACTCCTCCGCGACCTGCACGCCGCCGGCACCACGGTCGTGGTCATCACCCACGACCGCGACATCGCCTCCTCCCTCCCCCGCCAGATCCGAATGCGCGACGGCGTCATCGTCGAGGAGGTGCACGCATGAACGACGACTTTGTGCACCATGTCCGTACGAGCGCGGGCGAAAAGCACGGACGTCGTGCACAAAGTGCCCGGGAACTCAGACCCGCGGCGCTGGGTGTGCGCGACGTCGTGCGGGTGGGGGCGGTGGGGCTGCGGACTCGGCCGATGCGGGCGTTCCTGTCTGCGTTGGGGATCGCGATCGGGATCGCCGCGATGGTCGCGGTGGTGGGGATCTCGTCGTCCTCGCGCGCCGAGCTCGACGGGCAGCTCGATGCCCTGGGCACCAATCTGCTGACCGTCACCCCCGGCACCCGCCTGACCGGCGAGCAGGCCCAACTCCCGCTCGCCGCGGAATCCATGGTCCGCCGGATCGCACCCGTGCGCGCCGAGTCCGCGATCGGGAAGGTCGACGACGCATCGGTCTACCGAACCAACAAGATCCCGGACGTCCAGACCAACGGCATCATCGCGTACGCCGCCCGCACCAACCTCCTCGACACCATCGGCGCCACGATCCGCAGCGGCAAGTGGATCGACGCCGCGACCGGCTCATACCCAGCAACCGTCCTCGGTTCAGCAGCCGCCGAGCGACTCGGGATCACCAAGGCCGGCCCCGACACCCAGGTGCTGATCGGCAACCAGTGGTTCACCGTCCTCGGCATCCTCGAACCAGCCGCACTCGCACCCGAACTGGACAGCGCCGCACTGATGGGCTGGCCAGCAGCGAGCGACCTCGCCTTCGACGGCCACCCGACCACGATCTACACCCGCTCGGACGACACCCAGGTACCGGCGGTCCGATCGGTGCTCGGGGCAACCGCCAACCCCGAGGCGCCGAACGAGGTCGAGGTATCACGACCATCCGACGCCCTCGCCGCGAAGCAGGCCGCCGGCCAGGCGTTCACCGGACTGCTGCTCGGCCTGGGAGCGGTCGCCCTATTGGTCGGCGGAGTCGGGGTCGCGAACATCATGGTGATCTCGGTGCTCGAACGCCGCGCCGAGATCGGTCTGCGCCGATCGCTCGGGGCGACCCGCGGCCAGATCCGCACCCAGTTCCTGACCGAGTCGCTGCTCCTGTCCGCACTCGGTGGGGCCGGCGGCGCGATCCTCGGATCAGCAGTCACCGCCGGCTATGCGTCGTACCAGAACTGGCTGACGGTGATCCCGGTCTGGGCACTGGCCGGTGGTGTGCTGGCGACGCTGGTGATCGGCGGGCTCGCGGGCCTGTACCCGGCCGTCCGCGCGTCGCGCTTGTCTCCGACCGAGGCACTCGCGACGCCCTAGCGGACCCCAGGCACTCACCAACCGCCGCGGCTCAGCGACCGCCACGCTCAGCCGACCACCGAAGGCGGGTCCAGAACGCGGTTGGTGAGTGCTGCAGGTCCGCCCTAGAACACCACGACGCCAACGCCGGTCAGCGCCAACTGCAGCAACGCGACCGGCACCAGGCCCTGCCACGCCAGTTTCTGCAACTGGTCCGCGCGCATGCGCGGGAACGAGACGCGGACCCAGATCACCACGACCGAGACGAACGCGATCTTCACGAGGCTCCAGATCCACCCGATCGATTCCGGCCCCGGGCCGCTCCAGCCGCCGAGGAACAGGACCGTGGTGAGGCCCGCGAGTACGACGATCCCGGCGTACTCGGCGAGCAGGAACATCGCGAAGCGGAGCCCGGTGTACTCCGTGTACGGGCCGAAGATCACCTCGGAGTCCGCGACCGGCATGTCGAACGGGGGGCGCTGCAACTCGGCGAGACCGGCGATGAAGAACACGATCATTCCGGGGAGCTGCCAGAGCAACCACCACGGGTTCCACGCGTGCGCGATGCCGGTCAGACTCAACGACCCGGCCGCGACCGCGACACTCGCGGCGGACAGCACGAACGGCAGCTCGTAGCTCATCAGCTGCGCCGCGACCCGGAGCCCGCCGAGCAGGCTGTACTTGTTCCCGCTGCCCCAACCGGCCATCAGCGACCCGAGTACGCCGATGCTCATCACCGCGAGCACGAAGAACAGGCCCGAGTCCAGGTCGGCGCCGACGATGCCCGGCGCCAGCGGGATCGCGGCGAGCGCGGCCATGTACGGCAGGATCGCGACGATCGGGGCCCACTCGAACACCCGCCTGTCGGCGGCAGCCGGGACCACGCTCTCCTTCTGGACGAACTTCACCCCGTCCGCGACCAGCTGCGCCCAGCCGTGGAACCCGCCGGCGTACATCGGACCGAGCCGTGACTGCATGTGCGCCATCACCTTGTGCTCGGCCTGACCGACCAGCAGGGGCGCCACCAGGAAGGCGACCAGAACGCCCACCACCCGCACCACGAACTCCAGCATGGATGGCAGCCTAGTGCGTCCGGCTTGACCTCAACCAACGTTCAGGTCACAGGGTTGCCCCCATGACCACGATTCTTGTCACCGGAGCCACCGGCCGCGTCGGCCGCCACGTCGTCGACGGGCTGCGCGCCGCGGGCGTGACCGTCCGAGCCCTCGTCCGTACGCCGGATCTCGCCGGCTTCCCGCCGGACGTCGAACTGATCAAGGGCGATCTCTACGACCCCACCGCCGTACGCCGGGCCGCTGCCGACGTCGATGCCGCGTTCCTGCTGTGGCCGTCGTTCAGCGCCGAAGGAGCCGCCGACGTGGTGGCCGAACTGCCGCAGCGGGTCGTCTACCTGTCCGCGTTGAGCGCGTCGTCCGGCGGGGTCTGGGCAGATGTGGAACAGCTACTGCGGGACAAGGACTGGACCTTCGTTCGGCCGGGCGGGTTCGCGGTCAACGCGCAGAGCTGGGCGTCCGAGTTCCTCACCGGCGACGTCGTCCGGGTCGCGTCACCCGAGGCCGGCCGGTCGCTGATTCACGAACGGGACATCGCCGCGGTCGCCGTACTCGCGCTCCTGAACGACCGGCACATCGGCCAGACCTACGACCTCACCGGGCCCGCGGTCCTGACGCAGGCCGAGCAGATGCGGACCATCGCGCGGGCGGTCGGCAAGGAGATGCGCGTCGAGGCGCTGTCCGACGCGGAGGCGCGGCAGGCGATGCTCGACCTCGGCGCCGACCCGATCCTCGCCGAGAGCTCGGTCGCGTACTGGGCGTCGCTCGTCGATAACCCCGAGCCCGTCACGACCACCGTCGCCGAACTCACCGGCCGCCCCGCGCTCACCTTCGCCGAGTGGGCGGACGAACACGCCGACGAGTTCCGCGTCCTGTCCGCGGCCGAGGTCGCCCACCGTTACGTTGACGCGCTGTCCACCGGCCGCCTCGACCAGGCGCTCGCCCTCTCGGCCCCCGAGGTCGTCCGCGTCGCGCCCCTCGAAACCGGCGGCGAGGAGATCGAGGTCAAAGGCGCCGACGCGATCCTCGAGAACGCCCGCCGCCTGAACGCCGACATCGAGTACCTCGGCGTAGACATCGTCGGCCCACTACTCCTCGACGACCACTTCGCCATCCGCTTCACCTTCGACCAGTTGGACGTCCGCACCGGCACCCGCTCCCAAACCACCAAACTCTCCCTCTGCACAGTCAAGTCCGGCCAAATAACCCGCGAAGAGGTCTTCTACTACACCCCGCCGCGGACCTGAGATCGTCAGGCATCGACCAGGAGATGACGGCATGGCCGACGTTCTCATTCGCGACGTCCAGGACGCCGGCTGAGAACCGGCGGCTAGGGTCAGGAGTGGGTGCCCGCCCCGGCGATGTGCACCCGGGGTGGGGGCGTTGTGGGGACGATTGCCCACCCGAATCGGGCAGTAGCCCTCCCCAGTCCTGGTGGAGAACCTCCCCAAACCGGTTTGGGGCAGTCGCGCTCCCCGATCCTGGCGAAGGGCCCTCCCCAAACCGGTTTGGGGCAGTCGCGCTCCCCGATCCTGGCGAAGGGCCCTCCCCAAACCGGTTTGGGGCAGTCGCGCTCCCCGATCCTGGTGGACGGCCCTCCCCAAACCGGTTTGGGGAGGGTCTGCGTGTGAACTGGGGAGCGAAACTGCCCGTTTCGGGAGGGTAGGACTCCCCAAACCGGTTTGGGAGGGGCGGGGGCGTGCCGAGGGGGCTGGTTCGGGCGGCCGATTTCAGGGGGCTGTCAGCGCGCATCGACGCGAGCCTGGACTGCCGCGCACCTCAGACCGCGGGACGCCGGCTGGTCGACGGCTCGGTCAGGGCCGACTCAACGCAACGGGAGTTGGAGCCAGCCGCCGATGTCTTGGCGGTCGGATTTGAGGGCGGCGGTTCGGGCGCCGTGGTTGGCTTCGTGGATGGTGCCGATGAGGATGCGGGTGGGGTCGGGGAGGGACTGGGCCAGGAGGGCGCTGAGGTGCGGGCCGTAGCCGTGGCCGCGGTGTTCGGGGGCCAGGATCAGCTCGCGGACGACGTACGCGGGGAGGCCCAGGGCGTCGGCGGGCTTGATGATCGCGGCGGCGTACCCGGCCCATTCGTCGTGCACCGTGATGTCGAAGAGCAGGCCTTCGTCCGCGGCCTCCTGGAGGTCTTCGCGGTCCTGGATGGTTGCTTCCTCGGGGTGGTGCGGGTGGTCGGCGTCGACTGCGGCGTACGCGCGGCGGGCCTCGTCGTAGTGGTCGACGGTCTTCGCCGGGCGGAGGGCCAGGCCGGGCGGTACGTCGTGCGCGCGCAACTCACGGATCGGCGCGGCGAGGAAGCGGCGGTCGGGGGTCGTGCCGGGGACGCCTGAGTCGGCGGTCCACAGGCGGACGTATAGCGGGTTGTGGATGCCGTAGTGCTCTTGCGCGGATTCGGCCAGCGCAAGCAGGTCGGAGGGTTTCGGTGAGCGGCTCATCGGGGTCGCGTCGACGAACGGCTTTGTGGGGTTGAGGTTTTCGAAGCGCATGCTGAACATCGCGTGCAGGTCGTTGCCGATGGCAATCCAGCGGTTGAGCATCGCTTCGGGTGGTTTTCCGGGCGCCAGTCGTTCGGTGCGTTGGGTGGCGATTCCCAGGTCCTCGGCGAGCAGGATGTCCAGCGCCGCATGTTCCTCGGCCAAGATCGCGAGCCGCTGCGCGTCGTCCACCCACGCACGAGTGATCGGATGCTGGCGCTCCAGGGTGTACCGCGCCAGTTCTTCCGCAGCCGGGATCACGACGATCCATCACCCGACGACGGATCAGCAGGTGGTGGGTCTGTTGGGGTTGGTTGGCGGCGGGTTCGGCGTTCTCCGGCGGCGCCGGCTCGGCGCGGGCGGGCCGGGGTGGCGGCGGCTTCGGCGGGGGCCAAGGGGTCTGGGTCGGGGGAACCGGGTGGGCGGGGGCCCCAGGTTTCTGGGTCGGGTACGCCGGGGGGCAGCGTGCGGCGGCGGCTCGGGGCGCCCGACGGGGCGTGGTCCGACTCGCCCGGCTCCTTCGCGCCCGGCCACGGCTTCGCGACCCGCGACGCGAGCACGAACTCCTTCCGCAGCGGATGCCCCTCGAACTCGTCCGGCAGCAGCAGCGTCGTCAGGTTCGGATGCCCCTCGAAGGCGATCCCGAACATCTCGTAGGTCTCCCGCTCATGCCAGTTCGCCCCGGCGTACAGCTCGGAAAGCGTCGCAAGTACAGCGTTTTCCCGCGGGACCAACGTCCGCACGAGCACGTGGTCGACATGCGATCCGCCCCAGAAGTCCGCGAGATGCGACACCACTCGGAACCCGTCCTTGAGTTCGTCCGAGGCGCTCAGGAAGTCGAAGAACGTGAGGCCGACCGCGTCCCGCAGTACCTCATGGGCCGCGACCCACGACTCCGGCGGTACGTCGAGCGCGGCCGGCCCGAAGCTGTCCGTCGACGTCGCGGCGATCCCGGCGCTCGTCAGCGCCTCGAGTGCGTCGGTGCTCAAGGCTGCACCAGCCCCCGGGTGAGCGCGGCCGCGGACGGTTCGTCGTACCGGCTCGCCAGTGTCTCGCCGGCGATCTTCTCCTGCAGCTTGAGGATGCCCTGCAGCAACGCCTCGGGCCGCGGCGGGCAGCCGGGCACGTACACGTCGACGGGGATGATCTGGTCGACGCCCTTGGTCACGCAGTACGAGTCCCAGTACGGGCCGCCGGAGTTCGAGCAGGAGCCGAACGAGATCACGTACTTCGGTTCCGGCATCTGGTCGTACAGCCGCTTGATCGCCGGCGCCATCTTGTCGGTCACGGTGCCGGACACGACCATCAGGTCGGCCTGCCGCGGTCCGGGCGCGAACGGGATCACCCCGAGCCGGATGAAGTCGTGGCGGCCCATCGACGCCGCGATGAACTCGATCGCGCAGCACGCCAGGCCGAAGTTGAACACCCAGAGCGAGTACTTCCGGCCCCAGTTCAGCAGGTACCGGACCGGCTGCGGCGCAAGCCTCGCCAACGCACCCACCTCCGGCCGGACGGTCGGCATCCCCAGCTCGATCTCGGCCATGTGGTCAGCCTAGTCCGACAATCTCTTCCGCGAGGATCTCCGGGTACTCCAGCGGCGCGTAGTGGCCGACGTCGTCGACGAGCCGCAAGCGGACGTCGCTGAAGAAGCCGTCCAGCCGGTCGGACCAGGCCCGCGGGAACAGCGGATCGAACTCCGGCCACAGCACCACGGTCGGTACGGCGATCCGGTCGTACGACGGTGGCGCCGTCTCCGCCGCCGACACCGCGACCGCACCCGCTCCCGCCCGGTACCACTGGATCGACGCCGTGAACGCGCCCGGCGCCGAGTAGACCTCGACCAAACGATCCAGCTCCGGCTCGAACTCCGGCCCGGACCAGTGCGTCCAGAAGTGCCGTAGATAGGACCGGACCGCGTCCGGGTTGCCGTCGATCAACTCCTCGATCACCGGCAGCCGGTGGAACGCCTGGTACCAGAACTCGGCCTGCGCCTGCTCGGAGAACACCCGCTTGCCGATCCCCGGCAGCGGCGGCGCGATCACCAACCCCTCGATCAGCTCGGGCCGCGAACGCGCGATCCCCTGCGCGATCCGGCTGCCGATGTCGTACCCGGCGAGCACGGGACGCTCCAGTCCGAGCTCCTCGATCAGACCGGCCACGCTCCGCCCCTGCCCGTCCACGCCGTACTGCGCAGGCTCCGGATCGAGCCCGTCCGACGCCCCGAACCCGCGCAGGTCCGGCACGACCACCTCGAACCCGCGCTCGACCAGCAACGGCACCAGCCGCCGGTAGTCGGTGCGGTCACCGGGCCAACCGTGCAGGAGCAGGACCGCGGGCCCCTCACCCTCCCGGTCGTACGCCAGCCGGAACCCGTCCACCGCTTCGCTCAGCATGCCGCCCATTGTTGACCATGCGACCAGCCGGACCTACCGTGATTGAACAGGACTGAACAGGTCCATCGAAGGAGCCGTTATGACCGACCAGGTCGAGGTGCAGCAGACCCGCGCGCTCGCGGTGGAGAGCAACGGGCTGAACGTGATCGCGGACGCGGACCGGAAAGGCCGGCCGAACCAGCTGTTCTGGCCGTGGTTCGGCGCCAACGTGTCCGTGCTCGGACTGAGCTACGGCGCGTTCGCGCTCGGGTTCGGGATCTCCTTCTGGCAGGCGGTGATCGCCGGGGTGATCGGGGTGGTGTTCTCGTTCCTGCTCTGCGGGCTGATCGCGCTCGCCGGAAAACGTGGTTCGGCGCCGACGATGGTGCTCAGCCGGGCCGCGTTCGGAATCCGCGGAAACAAGTTGCCGGCACTTGTTTCCTGGGTGCTGACCGTCGGCTGGGAGACCGTCCTGACGATCCTCGCGACACTGGCCACGGCAACCGTTTTCGAACGGCTCGGCTGGGGCGGCGGCACGCTGACCAAGGTGATCGCGCTGCTCGTGGTCGGTCTGCTGACGGTCGCCTGCGGCGTACTCGGGTTCGACTTGATCATGCGGGCGCAGACAGTCATCACGATCGTCACCGGCGTACTCACGGTCGTCTACATCATTCTCGTGGCCGACCAGATCCACTGGAGCACCGTCTCCGCGCTGCCGAGCGGGTCCGCGCAGGCGGTGATCGGCGCGCTGGTCTTCCTGATGACGGGCTTCGGGCTCGGCTGGGTGAACGCGGCCGCGGACTACTCGCGGTACCTGCCGCGCCGGGCGTCGAGCCGCGGCGTGGTCGGCTGGACCACGTTCGGCGGTTCGCTGGCTCCCGTCGTACTGCTGGTGTTCGGTCTGCTGCTGGCCGGGTCGTCGGAGGACCTGTCGAAGGCGATCGGCGCGGACCCGATCGGGGCGCTCGCCGAGGCGTTGCCGACCTGGTTCCTGGTGCCGTTCGTGATCGTCGCGGTGCTCGGACTGGTGGGCGGCGCCGTACTGGACATCTACTCGTCCGGCCTCGCGCTGCTCTCGCTCGGGCTGCCGGTGAAGCGGTACGTCGCGGCCTTCATCGACGGTGTGGTGATGATCGCGGGGACCGTGTACGTCGTGTTCTACGGCGGCGAGTTCCTCGGGCAGTTCCAAGGGTTCCTGATCACGCTCGGCGTACCGATCGCGGCGTGGTGCGGGATCATGCTCGCCGACATCGCGTCCCGGCGGCGCGACTACGCCGAGGACGACCTGTACCGGCCTTCCGGGCGGTACGGCGACGTCCGGTGGCTGCCCGTGGCGACGATGGTGGTTGCCACCGGCATCGGGTGGGGACTCGTCACGAACACGCTGGCGTCGTGGCTGACATGGCAGGGGTACCTGCTCGGAGCGTTCGGGCTCGGCGGCAAGGACGGCGCGTGGGCGTACGCGAACCTCGGCGTACTGGTGGCGCTGGTGCTCGGTTTCGTCGTGCAGTGGTTCGGCGGACGGTCCGCCGTACGGCGTCAGGAGGTCTGATGGTGCTGGCCCTGATCGACCTGCAGCGGATCTTCGCGGATCCGGCGTCCGGATGGGCGGCACCGGATTTCCAGCGGGTCGTCGAGCCCACGCGGGAGCTGATCAAGCTGTTCGCGCCGGACGTGGTCTTCACGCGGTTCGTCGCGCCGGAGCGGCCTGACGGAGCGTGGGTCGGGTACTACGAGCAGTTCCCGTTCGCGTTGCAGCCGGCGGACGCGGAGGATTATCAACTGGTCGACGAGTTCAAGGGCGCTCCAACTCTCGACAAGACCACGTTCGGTGCCTGGGGCCCCGAGCTGGCGGCCCGGACCGACGGGCGACTGGTACTGGCGGGCGTGTCGACCGATTGCTGCGTAATAAGTACAGCGCTTTCCGCGGTGGACGCCGGCGTACAGGTCCAGGTCGTCGAGGAGGCCTGCGCCGGATCGACCGCGGAGAACCACGGCAAGGCGATCGACGTGATGCGGCTGTACGCGCCGATGCTGGAGATCGTGAGCGTGGAGCAGTTGCGATGATGCGCCGGATCTCGCTGAAACACGAGCGGATCGCGCGGGTGCTGGCGCGGGAGATCAAGTCCGGCGTCGTACGGCGGGGCACCCAGCTGCCCGGTGAGGTCGAGCTGGCGAAACGGTTCTCGGTCAGTCGCAACACGGTCCGCGCCGCGCTCGCCGTACTCGCCGAGGACGAGCTGATCGCCACGCACACCGGCAAGGGTTCGTACGTGCTGTTCGACGGGCGGCCGCTGGACGGGCGGCTCGGGTGGACGCACGCGCTGTCCGAGCAGGGCGTGGAGACCCGGATGCGGACGGTCCGGATCGAGCTCGAGGACGATCCCGCACTGGCCGCGCGGCTCGGTCTGCCGTCGCCCGAGGTGGTGGTGATCGAACGCGTCCGGCAGCTCACGGACGGTACGGCGATCTCGCTCGAGCGGAGCCGGATCCCGGCGATCGAGTCGCTCCGGGACCTGCCCGAACGGGGGCTGGACAACGGGTCGATCAGCGGCACGCTGAACCGCGCCGGCCTGTACCTCGACCACTGCGAGCAGCGCCTCCGCGGCCGCCCCCTCACCCCCGTCGAAGCCGGCCACCTGGCCCGCCCGCACGGCACCTGGTTCCTGCACACCACCCGAACCAGCTGGACCGCCACCGACACCTTCGCCGAACACGCCGACGAACTCCTGGACCCCACCCACTACGAACTAAGCCTCACCTACCGCAGCTGAACGGACACCCACGCAGGCAGAACTAGCCCCCGCACGACGTTTCGCTGCCGTTTTGCGGGGTTGTGCCTGCGTGGCGGTCCCCTAAGGAGTCCGTTGCCTCGGGCATAGGGAGTTGTGCTGATGTGGGAGGTGTCCTCAGGCGAGCACTGTTTACTCATCGACAGCAGCTCGGAGGACATCATGTTCGTTTACTCGACTGACGCGGTGCGGGCGGAGATCAAGTACCGGCAGGAGCGGATTCGCCGGGACTTCCAGCGTCCGTTGTGGTTCCTGCCCAAGCGTGCGCCGCGGCCGCCCCAGCCCTGTGCGCCGGAACTGCGGGCCCGTCCCGCGATGTGACGGCACGATCACCGCCCCAGACCCTCTCCCCCACGGCGCGGCCGGCTCTTCGGAGCCGGTCGCGCCACCGTCGTTTCAGGGGTCCCCAAGACACCCGCTAGGCACCCCCTAGGACCCCCTCGGAACACCTAGGTACCGCCCGCGTCCGGGGATAGGGAGGACTTCCGATGTGCGGGTCCTCCTCAGACGAGCAGATTTACACCTGTCGGCAAGCAGCCGGCGCAGACAGACGGAGGAACACATGTTCAGCAACGCATCGGTCAAGGCAGAGGTCGACTACCGCAGGGAGCGCCTCAGCCGCGACTTCCGGCAGACGCAGGGTGCACAGCGCACCCGGAGCCGCCGGACCATCAGCCACCTGTTCGGCCGGAAAGCCTGAAGGGAGGGAAACCATGATCAACATGCCACTGACCCCGGACGCCTGGAAGGCGGAATCCGCCTACCGGCTGGAGCGCGCCAAGCGTGACTTCCGGGTCGCGAACCGCCGGCAGCGCACGGACCGGACCGCACAGTCCGAGCCGCGCCACGCCCTCCGACCCCGCCCGGCCGCATGACCGCCGAAA
The DNA here is from genome assembly GCF_053607525.1 of Kribbella sp. NPDC055110. NCBI lineage: Bacteria > Bacillati > Actinomycetota > Actinomycetes > Propionibacteriales > Kribbellaceae > Kribbella > Kribbella sp. NPDC055110. The sequence goes on along the minus strand of NZ_JBSGTS010000013.1, from coordinate 32,842 downwards.
TCGCCGTCCCTGATCGAGAACTCGCGATCAGGGACGGCGTTTCTGCGCCTGGGAGAACGGCCGGGAGCAGCCGGCGGACGGGATACCGTCGATTTGTGTCGGCGCCAGGGGAGAAGATGGACGATGTGCCCTGGAACTCGACACCTCTCGTCGGCCGCTCATCCGAGATGGCCACTCTGCTCAGCGCCGTGGACGACGCCAAGACGCGTCGGGCCGGCGCCGTGCTGCTGTCCGGTGACGCCGGGGTCGGCAAAACCCGCTTACTGGACGAGGTGGCGACCGGCGCGCACGAGCGCGGGTTCGGCGTCCTGGTCGGGCACTGCACCGACTTCGGCGACGCCGGCCTGCCGTACCAGCCGTTCTCGGAGATCTTCGGCCGGCTGGCCGGCGACCGCCCCGACCTCGTCGAGGGCGTGCTGACCAACTTCCCGGCGATCGGCCGGCTGCTCCCGGCACACCGCCTGCTGAGCGCGCAGCGCGCGCCGGAGGAGGGCCAGCTCGACCGGGCCGCGCTGTTCGACGCCGTCCTCGGCGCGTTCACCGCGCTCGCCACGAGCGAGCCGCAGCTGGTGATCATCGAGGACGCCCACTGGGCCGACGACTCGACCCGGGACCTGATCGGTTTCCTGATCACCCGGCTGACCTCGCAGCGCCTGGCGCTCATCGTGTCGTACCGCAGCGACGACCTGCACCGCCGGCACCCGCTGCGCCGTCCGATCGCCGAGTGGTCCCGCAACCCCCGGGTACGTCGCGTGAACCTGCTCCCCCACGACGCCGACGAGGCCCGCACGCTGCTGCACCTGCTGCTCACCGAGCCGCTCCCACCGGCCGAGGAGCGCCGCATCCTCGAGCGCGCCGGCGGCAACGCGTTCTTCACCGAGGAACTCGCCGCCGCGGCCTCGATGGGTGACGGCGACGTCGTGCCGCCCGATCTCGCCGACCTGCTGCTGGTCCGCCTCGACCCGCTGTCCGATAACGCCCGCCAGATCGCCCGGGTGATCGCGGTGGCCGGGCGCCGCGTCCCGCACGACCTGCTCACCGCGGTCGCCAAGATGCCGGATCGTGAGCTCGACGACGCTCTGCGCGAGCTGATCGACGCTCACATCATCGACGTACCGACCAGCGATCGGTACTACTTCCGCCACGCCCTGCTGGCCGAGGCCGTGTACGACGACCTGCTGCCGGGCGAACGGGTGCGCCAGCACGCGGCGTACGTGCAGGAGCTGGAGAACCAGACCGTCGCGGGCACCGCGGCCGAGCTGGCCGGGCACGCCACCCGGTCGCACGACCTGGCAACTGCGTTCGAGGCCCGCGTCCGTGCCGGGCAGGAAGCGCTGTCGGTCGCCGCGCCGCAGGAGGCATTGAAGCACTACGAGATGGCCCTCGAGCTGTTCCCGAACGCAGCGCCGACGAGCACGGTCGACAAGACCTGGCTGATCGTCGACACGGCGACGGCGGCCACCCTGTCCTCGCAGCACCTGCGCGCGCTCAAGCTGCTCCGGAAGGCGCTGGCCGATCTGCCGCCGGACGCACCGAAGCTGCAACGGGCCGAGCTGCTCCTGCCGCTGGCCGATATCGCGCTGATCATCGACCAGGACAAGGAAGCGAGCGAGGCGATCTCGCAGGCGCTCAAGCTGGTCCACGACGATCCGTCCAGCGCGTTCAAGGCGCAGGTCGCGTCGCTGTACGCCCGGGTGTCCGACGCGCTCGGCCGGCCGATGGAGGCGGAGCGCTGGGCGCACCGAGCACTGGAGATCGCCCGCGAGGCCGGTCAGGAGTCCGCGGCCAGCGACGCTGGGATCACGCTCGCTCAGCTCCGCCGCCGAGCCGGCGATCCGGAGACGGCCGCCAAGCAGTTGGAGGAGGCCGCCGTACGGGCGCAGCTCACGGGCGACCCCGCCGCCGAGGTGCGGAGCCGGTTCCTGCTCGGGTCGACGCATTACGAGCAGGGCGACCTGCTGAACGCGAAGGCGGCGTTGTCGTTCGCGGCGAAGCGAGCGGGTGAGCTCGGGCGGCAGTGGGCGGTGTACGGGTTCGACGCACGGCGGATGCTGGCGTTGACCCAGTTCATGCTCGGCGAGTGGGACGAGGCGGCGGCGACCGCCCGGACGGACGCGATGACGCCGGCGGCAGCTGGGGCGGCGTTGCGGGCGGTGGACTTCTCGGTCCGCAGCGGGCGGGGTGACACCGCGGTCGCTGAGGAGTTCGAGATGTCCCGGAAGTGGTGGGACCTCGACGTGATGCTGCCGATCATCGGGCTGCAGCCGGCCGTCGACGCGTACCGCATGCTCGACAAGCCGGCCGAGGCGGAGAAGCTGATCACGGACGTGTCCGCGCTGTGCGCCGACGTGTTCCAGACCGAATGGTTCCTCGGACGGATCCGGTTCTCCACGCTCGGGCTGCAACTGCTGTGCCACCGCGCCGTCGGCGAGCCGTCGGCCGCGGCCGAGCTGGTCGCGCGCGGTGCGGAGCTGGTCGCCCTCGGGCAGACGACCGCGGAGAAGGGAATGCCGCCGGGGCGGTTGATGGGCGTCGAAGGTCTCGCCTGGCTCGCGCGGCTGGAGTCGGAGTGGGATCGGCTGCGCTGGCTGACCGGGATCGACGCGCCGACGCCGGAGGAACATGTCGCCGCCTGGCAGCGGACGACGGACGCTTTCGGTTACGGGTACGTGTTCGAGCAGGCCTGGTCGCGGATCCGCCTGTCGGCAGCACTACGCGCAGCGGGCCGGGTCGCCGAGGCGCACGAGCAGACGGCGCTGGCGGCTGAGGTCGGCCGGGAGCTGAGCGCGCGCCCCCTTCTGGAGGAGGCGGGCGGCGTCGACACCGGCGGCGCCAGTGCGCTGACGTCGCGAGAGACCGAAGTACTGCGGTTGCTCGCAGAGGGACGGACCAACCGGCAGCTCGCGCGGGAGCTGTACATCAGCGAGAAGACCGTCAGCGTGCACGTGTCGAACATCCTCGCGAAGCTCGGCGTCCGCTCCCGCACGGAAGCAGCTGCGGTTGCGCGCCGCGACGGGCTCCTCGACGCAAATACCCCCTAGCCGTGGCGGCGCCGGTCGCCGGGCTCGGGGTTCAGGTGCCGCGCCCGGGCGCGGGCCAGGTCGTCATCGGCAGACGCCGGTTCGGCGGGGCGCTCGGCCGTGGGGCGGTCGAGCTCGGTGATGTCGTCGAAGACCTCGCGGGCGTGCCGCATCCGCGCTACGGCCAACAGCACCAGCCCGGCCGCAGTGAGGGTGATCAACACCCACAGTTGCCACGACATAGCCTCACCACCACGTATTCGCCCCGTTCCCCCGAGTAATCACCATAACCCCGATGTCGGCACTTGGCGACAGGGTGTACGCATACCGTGATCTCAGCGCTTGAAGCTTACGTTTTGTTGCCCACTGCAATCACATACGGTGATCGAGCAACAAGTCTGGAGCGGTGGAGTGTGACTACTGTCAGTGACTGCGAGGCGTGAGCCGACCACCGCGGAACAGGTACGCCGCGCGACCGTCGACCGCCTCGCGGAAGGCGAGCACCTCGTGCGTCCCGCGCTCCGCCTCGGCCGCGATCAACCGGGTGTCGTCGAGTGCGACGAACCTGGTCCGGCGCGGCTCCGGGAACATCAGCCGCGCCTCGTCACTGACCGCCTCGTCGAGCACCCAGAACTCCCCGTCGTCCACGCTGACCGTGGCCTGCGCCAGTACGCCGGTGTACCGACCGATCACCAGCTCCGCCGAAATCTCCACCGGCCGCTCAGGCGGCACCAGCCGGGCCGGCAGCTCGACCCCGGCCTTCTCGCGGAGGATGCGGCCGACCAGTTCGTCGTACAAGGGTCCGGTGCTGCCGCCGTTGGTGAGGAGCGCGACCGCGACGCCCTTCTCCGGCACCAGCCGGAAGAACGCCGACTGGCCGACGGTCCCGCCGTCGTGGCCGTAGAGCCGCCCGCCTTCGACGTCGAAGATCATCCAGCCGAGTCCCCAGTGCTGCGCGAACCCGCCGATCGCCGGTACGTCGACCTGCGGCTCCCACAACCCTTCGATCGTCGCCCGGTCGAACACCGTCGTGTCCAGATAGGCCCTGCCGAAAGCCACCAGATCGGCAGCACTCATCGCCAGCAACGACCCGGCCGGGGCCATCGCGTGCACCAGGCTCCACACCGGCGCAGTCTGCAACGGAGCACCCGGCTTCGGCGCCACATGCCCGAGCGCCGCGCGGTACAACAGAGCCTCGTCCGCGATCGTCGCGACGTGCTCCAGCCCGAGCGGTACGGCGATACGCTCCCGGACGAGCTCGTGGAACGGTTTCCCGAACAGGACCTCGGCAATCCGCCCGAGCACCACGAAGCCGGCGTTGTTGTACGAGAACCCGGCGCCCGGCGGCACCTCCTGCGCGAGCCCGGGCAGCACGTCCCGCACGAACAGCTCGACCGCATCGTCACCGCGCGAAGTCGGCGTGAACGCGTCGCCGGAGAACCCGCTGGAGTGGGTGAGCAGCTGGCGCGGCGTGATCACCGCCGCGGCAGCCTCGTCGGCGAGCTTGAACTCGGGCAGGTAGTCCCGCACCGGCCGGTCGAGGTCGACCTTGCCCTCGGCAACCAGCTGCGTGATCAGTGTGGTCGTCCACAGCTTGGCGATCGACCCGATCTGGAACACCGAGTCGACGGTGGCCTCGACGCCCGTGTCCAGGTTGAGGATGCCCGCGGCCGCCGTACTCACCTCGCCGTCGGCCAGTACGGCGACCGAAGCTGCCGGTACGCCGTGCTTCGTGATCAGGTCCGCGAGGTTGCCGTCCAGCCAGCTCTGCACGTCGTCACTCCTTGGATGACAGAACCCGGACCAGGTTCTGGCCGAGGACTTTCCGGATGGTTGCTTCGGGCAAGCCCCGGGACAGCAGGGCTTCGGTGACGAGGGGCAGCCCGGCCGGGCCTTCGAGGCCGGGGACGTACAGCTCGGCGTCCAGGCCCGGGATGACCAACGGCCGGTCGCAGGCCGGGATCTTCTCACCGAAGACCTCCGCGACGAAGTCACTGCCGAGGCCGACGTGACCCTCGCCGGTGACGTCGAGGATGTGCAGGACGTGGTCGGCCAGGTGGTCGACGGTCGGCTTCTCGGCGGTGGTCAGGAAGCCGGCGAAGAAGTTCACGCAGATCACCCCGCCGGTCGCGGCGATCGCGCGCAACTGCTGGTCGGTCAGGTTGCGATGATGCTCGCGCAACGCGAATGCGCTGGAATGCGAGGCGACGACCGGCCTGGTGGCGAGTTCCAGGATGTGCTCGGTGCCGGCGCGGCCGACGTGCGAGACGTCGATGAGTACGCCGAGCTCCTCGAGAAGCTGCACCGCCTCGACACCGGCATGCGTCAGCCGGCTGCCGGTCGCGTCCTCACCGGATCCGTCGCCGAGCGCACTGCGCCCGAAGTGCGTGAACGAGACCATCCGGACGCCCAGTCGCTGGAGGGTCTGCAGGAGCTCGAGGTCCGTGTCGATCTGCGGGCAGCCTTCGAGCGCCAGAACCAGCGCGATCTTGCCCGCCGCGGTCGCGGCCTCGATGTCGCCGGGCGCCGTACAGAGGACGACCTCGTCGGCGTTCGCCTCGGCGATCCGGTGCGCGGCCTCGATCATCCGGAGCGTCTCGCGCAGCGCCCCTTCGGGCAGGAACTCCGAGTCGACGAACACCGGCAGGACCTGTACGTCGATGCCGCCGTCGCGCAACTGCGGGATCCATCGCTCCCGGAAGTACGCGGACCAGACCTCCTTGGGCCGCCGCGCGACCAGCATCAGCAGATCGTTGTGCGCATCCGCTACCACCGCGTCGCGATGCAGATCCATCGTTCCCCCTCGAAGTCAGCGGTCACGTCCAGCGCAGGACGCCCTTGCGGTACGCGTACACCAGGCCGACTGCGACGAAGGCCAGGAACACGAACATCTCGATCAGGGTCGCGACGCCGAGGGTCACGAAGATCGTTGCCCACGGGAACAGGTAGATCGCGTCCACGGCGAAGATCACATAGAGGTACGCGAACAGGTAGTACCTGATGTGGACCTGGGCCCAGCCCTCGCCGACCGGGTCGACACCCGACTCGTACGTCTTCAGCTTGCCCTCGGTCGGATAGGTGACCGTCAGCGCCTTGTTCAGCGCGAACGCGCCGAGCAACCCGACCAGGCCGAGCGCGACCACCGCGGCGACGACGCCATAGCTGTCCGACACGGGCAGCAGTCTAGTTCGTGCAGAGGAGGAGCGAGTCGATGGAGACGTACGGGCCGTAGCCGGAGCGGACGTCGGCGACCTGGAGGCGCAGGCGGGTGACACCGGTGATGTCGTAGTTCAGCCAGGTCTCGGTCTCCTGCTGCATCCGGACCGACGTCAGCGCGTTCGTCCCGTTGTGCAGCGACACCCGGACCAGCCCGTCGGTGAGGTTGCCGAGCCAGTTCCGCGAGTACCGGCACCCGGTCGAGTCGACGTCACCCCAGACGTAACCGCCCTGGTTCGCCAGCAGGTCTGCCTCGGACCGCCGCGGCCCGTCCTTCGGCGGTACGACGGTGAACTGCGGCTGGCTCGCCCCGCCCGCTGCCACGAGCCCCTTCTTGAACATCCCCCGCCACACGTAGTGCTTGAAGCTGATCATCGGCGAGATCGCCGCGTCGTACGGCGCCTGCGGGCCGATCGCGATCCGGTACGTCCGGATCGACCCGGGCTGCACGGTGGTGATCGTCACGCTGCTGCCCGACGAGTACCCGTGCGCGACCTCCTGCCAGCGCTTCAGCGACGGGATCCACTGGTGCAACGGGATCCGGGTGCCCGTGGCGGGCGCCGGCGACAACGTCCCGACGACCGTGATCACGCCCTTGGTCGCGTCCGTCGTACGGATGCTGGAGATCTTCGCCGTCCGCGCCGGTGACGGGACCGCGGACGCGATCGGGGCAGCACAGCCCAGGATCAGCAAGGTCAGCAGTCCGATCAGCACACGGCGCATGAAGCAACTCCCTGAGTTCACAGCTAGACGACGCCACCCTGCCGGTTCTCACTCCGGATCGCAAGCGAGCGCTCGCGCACGGTGATACCAGCCGGACACCGAGCCGTTTTCCGCCTACCCCACCCGATCACCTTGTAACACCGCGTCCCAGGCAGTGGACCACCGGGGCTTCCGCATGATTCCGTACTAAGGGCGAACTAATATTGGGGTTATCGCCCTGACGGGGGGATCGACGTGTCACCCACGAGGTGGCCGGCCGACCCAAGCTTCGACTTGGAGATGAACAGAACAGTGACCATCGAGGTCAAGCAGCTCGACCGCGTGGTGATCCGCTTCGCCGGCGACTCCGGCGACGGGATGCAACTCACGGGGGACAGGTTCACAGCGGAAACGGCATCGTTCGGCAATGATCTGTCGACCTTGCCCAACTTCCCCGCCGAGATCCGGGCACCAGCCGGGACCCTGCCGGGAGTGTCGTCGTTCCAGCTCCACTTCGCCGATCACGACATCCTCACACCGGGTGATGCGCCCGATGTGCTGATCGCGATGAACCCGGCGGCGTTGAAGGCGAACCTCAAGGACGTGCCGCGGGGCGCGACGCTGATCGTCGACACCGCGGACTTCACCGCGCGCAACCTCAAGCGGATCGGGTACGACGAGAACCCGCTGGAGACCGGGGAGCTCGACGGCTACCACGTCGTACCGCTGAACCTGACCGGCATGACGGTGGAGTCGGTCAAGGAGTTCGGCCTGACCCGCAAGGACGCGTCCCGGGCGAAGAACATGTACGCGCTCGGCCTGGTGTCCTGGCTGTTCCAGCGGCCGGTCGAGTCGACGATCACGTTCCTGCAGACCAAGTTCGCGTCGAAACCGGACATCCGGGACGCGAACATCGCGGCCTTCCGCGCGGGCTACAACTTCGGCGAGACCGCCGAGGAGTTCTCGGTCCGGTACGAGGTGAAGCCGGCCAGCATGGCCGCCGGCACCTACCGGAACATCTCCGGCAACCTCGCGCTGGCGTACGGCCTGGTGACGGGCGCCCAGCGGGCCGGGTTGCCGCTGGTCCTCGGTGCGTACCCGATCACCCCGGCGTCCGACGTACTGCACGAGCTGTCCAAGCTCAAGCGGTTCAACGTCACCACGATCCAGGCCGAGGACGAGATCGCCGGTGTCGGCGCCGCCCTGGGCGCGTCGTTCGGCGGCGCGCTCGGCGTCACCACGTCGTCCGGTCCCGGGATCAGCCTGAAGTCCGAGACGATCGGTCTCGGCGTGATGCTCGAGCTGCCGCTGGTCGTCTGCGACATCCAGCGCGCCGGCCCCTCGACCGGTATGCCGACCAAGACCGAGCAGGCCGACCTGCTGCAGGTGATGTTCGGCCGCAACGGTGAGGCGCCGCTGCCGGTGCTCGCCGCCCAGTCCCCCGCGGACTGCTTCGCGATCGCGGTCGAGGCGGCCCGGATCGCGATCACCTACCGCACGCCGGTGATCGTGCTGTCCGACGGCTACCTGGCGAACGGTTCCGAGCCGTGGCGGATCCCGGTCATCGACGAGCTGCCGGCGGTCGACCCGGACTTCACCGTCGAGCCGAACGCGACCGACGACAAGGGCGCCCCGAAGTACCTCCCCTACCTGCGCGACCCGGAGACCCTCGCCCGTGCCTGGGCAGTGCCCGGTACGGCGGGCCTCGACCACCGGATCGGCGGTCTGGAGAAGGAGGACAAGACCGGGAACATCTCCTACGACCCGGCCAACCACGACCTGATGATCCGCACCCGGCAGGCCAAGGTGGACGGGATCGCCGTCCCGCCGATCGAGGTCGACGACCCGGACGGTACGGCGAAGGTGCTGGTGCTCGGGTGGGGTTCGACGTACGGCCCGATCGGCGCCGCCGTCCGCCGGGTCCGCACGGTCGGCGGCAAGATCGCGCAGGCGCACCTGCGGCATCTGAACCCGTTCCCGTCGAACCTGGGCGACGTGCTGAAGTCCTACGACAAGGTTCTCGTGCCGGAGATGAACCTCGGCCAGCTGGCGATGCTGCTGCGCGCCAAGTACCTGGTCGACGTCGTCTCCTACGCGCAGGTCCGGGGTATGCCGCTGGGTGCCGCGGAGCTGGCCGAGGTGATCGGCAACCTGGTCGAGGAGACCGAGGGCATCGACGACGACGCCCGGCACATGGGCGAGGCCGCGGCCGGCCTGACGCACGGCGAAGCCCTGCGCGCCCAGCCGAACGGTCGGTCCAACGGCCGGTCCAACGGCCAACTCCACCACCCGGAGGGAGCACGATGAGCACGGTCGACCTCGGCCTGCCGAGCCTGCCCGGCGGCCTGCGCGGCGTTCCGGCCGCGACCGAGCCGCAGAACCGCAAGGAGTACGTGTCGGACCAGGAGGTCCGCTGGTGCCCCGGGTGCGGTGACTACGCCGTACTCGCGGCCTTCCAGGGGTTCCTGCCCGAGCTCGGGATCAAGCGCGAGAATGTCGCGATGGTCTCCGGGATCGGCTGCTCGTCCCGGTTCCCGTACTACCTGTCGACGTACGGCATGCACTCGATCCACGGCCGCGCGCCGGCGATCGCGACCGGGCTCGCGACCGCCCGGCCGGACCTGAGCGTGTGGGTGGTGACCGGTGACGGCGACGCCCTGTCGATCGGCGGTAACCACCTGATCCACACGCTGCGGCGGAACGTGAACCTGAAGATCCTGCTGTTCAACAACCGGATCTACGGCCTCACCAAGGGCCAGTACTCGCCGACGTCGGAGCCGGGCAAGGTGACGAAGTCGACGCCGATGGGCTCGGTGGACAACCCGTTCAACCCGGTCTCGCTGGCGCTCGGCGCGGAGGCGACCTTCGTGGCGCGGACCGTCGACTCCGACCGCAAGCACCTCACCTCGGTACTGCGGGCCGCGGCCGAGCACCGCGGTACGGCGTTCGTGGAGATCTACCAGAACTGCCCGATCTTCAACGACAACGCCTTCGACGCGTTCAAGAACCCGGAGACCCGGGACGACGCGATCATCCCGCTCGTGCACGGCGAGCCGATCCGGTTCGGCACCGACGGGCATCTCGGCGTGGTACGCGACGGCTTCGCCTCGCTGGCCGTCCGCGAGGTCGCCGACCTGCCCGGCGGCGAGTCGGACCTCGTCGTCCACGACGCCCACACCGACGACCCGGCGTACGCGTTCGCCCTGTCCCGGCTGACCGACGCGGGCGTCCTGCACCAGGCCCCGATCGGCGTCTTCCGGTCCGTCGAGCGTCCGGCGTACGACGACCTCGTCCGTCAGCAGATCACCACCGCCCAGGAAACCCAGGGCCCCGGCGACCTGCAAAGCCTGGTCACCGGCTCGGACACCTGGACGGTGAACTGACCCGTTCGCGTGGCAGGTTGGCCGCCATGGCGGAGAGCGGCGAACCGATCCAGCAGACGGTGCACTTCGGCCGGTCGATCAGCGGTAGCGAAGTCGTCCGGGCGGTGCGGGATGCCTGCAACGCCCGGGAGCAAGGCCAGCACGTCCCCGGCGGCCAGGACTTCTTCTCCGACCGGCCAGTACGCCTGGGTGATCCCGGCCGGATCGGTCAGACGTCGACGGATCCGGCGCGGAACGTGATGGTGAAGCCCGCCGAGGGGCTGGACGAGTTCCAGCCGGAGTCGTCCTACGATTCGGCCGTGGTCGTTCGGCACGACTTCCCGGGCACTCGGTGGGCGGTCCACGTCACCCCGGAGAAGGAGATCGCCGCGGTGGCCGACTTCGCGGAGCGGCTGTCACGACACCTTCCGGCCGAACGACCGGCGGACGCAGGACCGGCGTACGACCCTGCCTATCCATCGCCGACCGGCGCCGTCACCAACCGGCCGGACGGGCAAACGGCGGGATCCGCGTGGCGCAAGGATTCACCAGGCACCGAGTCTCGCGGCTACTGACGGCCCTCGAGCAGTTGGGCGAGGGTGTCGCCCGCCGCACGGTCCAAGTGCTCGGCGGTCAACCCGGCTCGGCGCGCGGCCAGCACATCCAGCTCCAGGTTGTCGCCGATCATCAGCGTCTCGCTCGGCTCGGCGCCCAGCGCTTCACAAACACGCTGGTACGCCAACGGGTCGGGCTTGCTGACACCGAGTGCTTCCGACGTACAGACCACGTCGATCAGGTCTGCCAGCCCGATCGCCTGGAGTTTCGCGTTCTGCTGCCTGGTGCTTCCGTTCGTGAGTACGCCGATCCGCCAGCCGTTGCTGCGGGCAACTTCCAGTGCGGGCCGCGCGTCCGGGTAGGCGATCCAGTTGTTCGTGTACTGCGTGATGTACCCCTCGAACACCTCGTCCAACCCGGCATCGGTCGCCGGCACCGGAAGACCAAGCACCGGCAAGAACGCCCGCAACCGCCCCCGCCGCTGCCCCTGATGCGTGAGCTTCCCGGCCAGAAACCGGCCGAACTGATCCTCCTCGATCACAAACCACTCAGCAACCAACTCCTCCGACGGCACAATCCCCAGCCCCGCCACCCACCCACGAAGCCCAGCCACCGCACACCCCGTGTGATCGAACAACGTGTTGTCCAGATCGAACACAACCGCCTTCACCAGCCCAGCACCTGCATTCCTTGGCTCAACCACCCGTCCTCCTCCGTCCGCCCGAGTTTCTGCAGGTCGACAGTACGTATACGTCCGTTGTCGGGCGATTCGGTCTGCCAGCCGGTGCGCGGTGGCGGGTAGTAGGCATATACGTACTGTCGGGCTGCAGCTTCCCAGCTGACCCGGCCAGCTCCAGTTGCGTCATGCGCGGACTACCGAGTCGCGGTTCAGTTCTCGGTGGTTGGCGTGGCCGGTGAGGGCGAGGGTTAGGTCCAGTTCGGCGAGGAAGCAGCGGAGGACGTGTTCTACGCCGGCTTGGCCGGCCAGGGCGAGGCCGTACAGGAGGGGGCGGCCGAGGAGTACCGCCTTCGCGCCGAGGGCGAGTGCTTTGGCGGCGTCGGCGCCGGTGCGTACGCCGGAGTCGAACAGGATCGTGAGCTGTTCGCCGACCGCGTCCGCGATCGCCGGGAGTGCATCCAGCGAGGCGATCGCGCCGTCGACCTGGCGGCCGCCGTGGTTCGAGACGACCAGGCCGTCGACGCCGTGCTCGGCCGCTAGCTTGGCGTCCTCGACGTGGGTGATGCCTTTGAGAACGATCGGGCCGTCCCAGTTGTCGCGCAGGAACGACAGGTCGTCCCACGACAGACCGACGTTCGGGAACATCTGCGCCCAGTGCATCACCGCGGCGCCGGGGTCCTCGTCGATCGGCTTGGCCAGCTTCGCGCGGAACGCCGGGTCGCTGAAGTAGTTCGCCAGCCCCTCACCCTTCAGGAACGGCAGGAACCCGCGGTCCAGGTCGGCCGGGCGCCAGCCGATCGTCCCGGTGTCCAGCGTGACGACGAGTACGGCGTACTCCGCGGCCTTCGCGCGCTGCAGGAAACTCAGGCAGACGTCGCGGTCGGTCGGGTAGTACAGCTGGAACCACTTGCTCGTCGCCTCGATCTGCTCGATCGCGTGGCTGGCCTGGGTCGAGTGCGTGTACGTCAGGCCGAGAGTGTCCGCGGCGCGTGCGGTCGCCAGTTCGCCGTCCGGGTGCGCGAGGGTCTGTACGCCGATCGGCGCGACCAGGACCGGCGCCGGCATCGCCGTACCGAGAATCGTGCAGGAGAAATCGCGTTCAGTACTGCCGCGGAGCATCCGCGGCACCAGGCGCCAGCGGTCGAACGCGGCCCGATTGGCCCAGGCGGTCGAGCCTTCGCCGGCGCTCGGCACGATGTACCCCATCGCCTCGGCCGGCAGCTTTGCGGCCGCCTGCGACTCCAGCCGCGCCAGGTCGGTGGTGATCTCCGGCGTCACCCCCTGCAGCATCCCCTGCAGGTAGATCTGCAACTGGAAATCACCGAAGTTGGCCATGCCGGATGCTCCCACAACGCCATGACATCCGTCAGCAGAGGATCCGGACGGATCGCATCCTCGCCGCCGGTCCCCGGCCACGACAGTGATGGGTATGACGACAACCGCCCCAAGGCAGGGCCGCGTACAGCGCAGCCTGCCGGCTCTCGGCCTGTTCTTCCTCGCTCCCCTGGTCGCGGAGTTCCTGCTCGGGAACATCCCGCTCACCGGCTTCTTCGCGCTCTTCGGCCTGGCTCCGTTGTACGGCGGTGGCGCGGTGCTGATCCGCGAGCTCGTACGCCGCCGCGGCTGGGGCTATCCGAGCGTGCTGCTCCTCGCCCTCGCGTACGGCGTACTGGAGGAGGGCGTCACCACGCAGTCGCTGTTCAACCCGGACTACGTCGACCAGCGCCTCCTCGACCCCGGACACATCGGGTTCCTCGGGATGGGTGCGCCGTGGACGCTGCTCGTGCTCGGGCTGCACACGGTCTGGAGCATCACGGTGCCGATCGTCCTCACGGAGTCGATGTCGCGGCGGACCCGCGAGCCGTGGCTCGGCAAGGTCGGCCTGAGCGTGTACGGCGTACTTTTCGGCTTCGGTGTGGTGGCGACGACAGTCATCCAGCTCAACACCGACTCGTTCGTGGCGTCGCCGGCCCAGTTCGCGGGCGTGGCGGTGGCGATCGTCGCGCTGGTGGCGCTCGCGGTGTGGGTCGGTCGCCGGACGCCTCGCCGTACGGCGGGCCGTGTCCCGTCGGTGTTGGTCACGGGCGGGGTCGTCCTGGTCCTCGGCTCCGCCTGGATGCTGGCCGACGATCTGAGCCACAACGGCTGGATCACCGCTGCCGCACTGCTCCTCCTCGAAGTGCTCACGGCTGTCCTGCTGACGGTCTGGTCCCGGCGGAGCGGCTGGACGCAGCGGCACTCGATGGCGGCGGCCGGCGGCGCACTGCTGACCTACGCGTGGCATGCGTTCCCGGAGACGCCGGTCTTCGACGCGTCGCGGACGGTGGATCTGATCGGGAACGCGCTGTTCGCCCTGCTCGCGCTGGTCCTGCTGGCCTTTGCGACAATCAGGTGTGACAACTTCAGTCGGTCCTGACACCGCACGCCACGTCAACCTTGCGTTGTTCGCGCTGGCGACCGGAGGCTTCGCGATCGGGACCACCGAGTTCGTCACGATGGGGCTGCTGCCGCAGATCGCGGACGGCGTGCACATCTCGATCCCGACGGCCGGTCACGTGATCTCGGCGTACGCGCTGGGCGTCGTGGTCGGCGCGCCCGTGATCGCGGCGCTCGGCGCGCGGACCGGGCGAAAACGGTTGCTGCTCGGGCTGATGGCGGTGTTCGTGGTCGGCAACGTGCTGTCAGCGGTTGCCTCGAGCTACGAGTTCCTGCTGGCCGCGCGGTTCCTGTCCGGGCTGCCGCACGGCGCGTTCTTCGGGATCGGCGCCGTGGTCGGCGCGTCGATGGTGGCGCCGGAGCGGCGGGCGCGCGCGGTGTCGATGACGATGGTCGGGCTCCCGGTCGCGAACATCATCGGCGTACCTTTGACGACCCTGCTCGGGCAGCGGCTCGGATGGCAGGTGCCGTTCCTCGCGGTCGGCGTACTGGGGTTGCTGACGCTCGTCGCGGTCTGGTTCTGGGTGCCGCCGCAGCCGGTCGGGAGCGACGTCAACGTCCGCAGCGAACTCAGTGCGCTGGCCCGGCCGCAGGTGTGGATGGCGCTGCTGGTCGGGATGGTCGGGTTCGGCGGGATGTTCGCGACGTACTCGTACATCACGCCGACGATGACGCAACTGGCCGGTTTCTCCGAGTCCGCCGTGACGATCGTCCTCGGCGTGTACGGCGTGGGCATGACCGTCGGCACCGTCCTCGGTGGACGCCTCGCCGACCGGTGGCTGATGGGCAGCGTGTACGGCGGGCTGGTCGCGGTGACCGTCGTACTGGGAACGTTCGGCTGGCTCGCGCAGACCCGGCCGGGTGCGCTGGTCGCGGTGTTCGCGATGGGTTGCTCCGCGAGCATCCTGGTGCCGGCGCTGCAGACCCGCCTGATGGACGTCGCGCACGAAGGGCAGTCGCTGGCCGCGTCGCTGAACCACTCCACGCTCAACATCGCCAACGCGCTCGGGGCCTGGCTCGGAGGCGTCGTACTGGCGGCCGGCTACGGCTACGAATGGCCCAGCCGCCTCGGCGCCGCACTCGCCGTCGCCGGCCTGATCCTGGCCGTGATCTCCGGTCTGATGGAACGTCGAGGGTCGACTCAGGTACTTGCCTGAGGGTTTCCTCACCGGGGACTTGGTTAGATCGGGGTATGGCGACCTTGACGTTGGGCGCGGCCGATCTGGTACGGCGGCGTGGGCTGCGGCAGATGCGATCGGTGGCGCTGGCGCTGCTGGTGCTGGCCGCGGTGATCTACGTGGTGACACTGCACCGCCCCGGCGGCTGGGCGTACGTGAACGCGGCGGCCGAAGCGGCGATGGTGGGTGCGTTGGCGGACTGGTTCGCGGTGACCGCGCTGTTCCGGCGTCCGCTCGGGCTGCCGATCCCGCACACCGCGATCGTGCCGACCCGGAAGGACAGCCTGGCGGAAAGTCTCGAGCAGTTCGTGACGGAAAATTTCCTGTCCGAAGACGTCGTTTCGGAAAAGATGCGGACGGCGGAGGTCAGCCGGCGGGCCGGTGAGTGGCTTGCCGCCGGCAACCACGCCGAACGGATCGTGGCCGAAGGCGCGCGCACGGTCGGGGCGGCGCTGCCGAAACTCGGCGACGACGACGTGACGGCGTTCGTGAGCGGGTCGTTGCTGCCGCGGTTCGTGAAGGAGCCGTTGAGCCCGATCGCGGGGCACTTCGTGGAGTCCGTGGTGGACGACGGCGCGCACCACGCACTGTTCGACCTGTTGCTGGTGGAGGCGCACGACTGGCTCGCCGACAACCGGGACCTGCTGGCGGACGTCGTCGGGCCGCGGGCGCCGCGGTGGTCACCTCAGTGGGTCGATCGGATGGTGATCGACCGGATCCACCGCGAGGCGCTGGCGTGGCTGGCCGACGTACGGGACAACCAGTCGCATCCGGCACGGCGGGCGATCGACCGGCTGCTCGGGCAGCTGGCGTACGACCTGCAGCACGACCCGGACACGATGGCGCGGTTCGAGGCGTGGAAGGCGCGGATGCTCACGCATCCGGACATGGGTTCGAGCCTGACCGCGGTCTGGGACGCGATGCGGACCGCGCTGATCGACTCGATCAACGACCCGCACAGCACGCTCCGCGCGCGGGGCGTCCGGGCCTTGCAGGATCTCGGCCGGCGACTCCAGGACGACGAGGCGCTGCGCGCGAAGGTCGACAGCCGCGCGGCCGAGGCCGTCGGGTACGTCGTCCGCACGTACGGCCGCGAGATCGTCTCGGTCATCTCCGACACCATCGAACGCTGGGACGGCCGCGAAGCCGCCGCCCGCATCGAACTCCACGTCGGCCGCGACCTCCAGTTCATCCGCATCAACGGCACCGTCGTCGGAGCCCTCGTCGGCCTCACCATCCACACCCTGAGCCAGCTCCTGTGAACCTTGTTCCGACGGCGGGGCAACCTTCTGGAACGGTCAGCCGGTCCAGCAGGATGTGAGCATCGACGACGGCGTCTTGGCGACGGGGGTGAGCGCGGTGCACGACAGCACGGACACCTTCGACACGTTCGTCGCCGCGCGCTCGCGGGCCCTGCTGCGGACCGCCTACCTGCTGACCCGCGACCACGCGCTGGCCGAGGACCTGGTCCAGACCGCGCTGGCGAAGGCGTGGTTCCACTGGTCCCGGATCCGCGAGGACAACCCGGAGCCGTACGTCCGGCGGATCCTCGTCACGACGTACTCCTCCTGGTGGCGCCGCCGCTGGAACGGAGAGATCCCGACCGACGAACTGCCCGACGCCCCGTCCCCGAACGGCGAGGACGGACTCGACCTCTGGGACGCCATCGGCCGTCTCCCCCGCCGGCAACGCGCGGTCGTCGTACTGCGCTTCTACGAAGACCTCAGCGAGGCCGAGACCGCCCGGCTGATGGGCAGCTCCGTCGGCACCGTGAAGAGCCAGACCGCCAAGGCTCTCGCCAAACTCCGCCTCGACCCCTCCCTTGCCACCCCAGCAGATCTGGAGACCCCGTGATGAACCTCCAGGACCTGCGCGACGAGCTCACCGCTCGCGCCGCCTCCGCCGACCAGCACTCGGGCGACCTGCTGCCCGGCGTGCAGCACAAGATCCACCGCACCAAGCAGCGCCGTGCCTTCGCCGCGCTCGGCGTGGTCGCCGTAATCGCGGCCGTCGCAGCCAGTCTCGTCCCCACGCTGCGCCCGACGCCACCGGCCGACAACCCACCCGAGGACTACACCCGGGACGGCCTCACGGTCCCCGGCACGGTCGGCAGCGACAAGTTGCTCAAGGCATGGATCGGCGACCGCGGCCAGAGCAGTCTGTCGTTCTCGTGGACTCCGACGACGGACTCGATCGCGTTCCACTCCAACTGCGAGACCACCGGCAGCGGCATGTACGCGGTCCGGTACCGGATCAACGGATGGATCGTCGGCGTCGGCGGCTGCGACACCGGCCCGGACGCCTGGACGATCGAGAGCCCGGCCACGGCGCGCCCGGACGATGCCCTCTGGCTGTCCGCACCCGTCGGCAAGGCGGTTCAGGTGACCGCGGAAGTGTTCGACATGGACACCAAGCGACCCGGCGCGGAGAACGCCCGGATCTCGCTCGGCATCTACTCCACGTCGCCCAACCCGCCGACCGGCAACGGCGCACCGGCACGGATCCCCCCGGTCGACGCGGGCGCGTACCAGAAGGACGGCGTGGTCTACCGGAAGACGGTCGGCGGCGACACCCTGGCCGCCGCGAAGGTCGCCGACCCGGGACGCCTCGAGGTGCGATTCAGCTTCACCGCGACCGGCGCCAAGCTGGCCCTGCGCCCGTTCTGTACGGCGAACGCGGGCTCCGACGGCGAGAACCCGCCGTACACCGTGGAGATGCGGATCGGCCCCGGGCAGCCGTTCAAGGCCACCTGCGCGGCGTACTCGATCGACGCCGCGAAAGGCGGCGGTCTCACGATCGCCTCACCAGTACCGGCTGGGCAACGCGTCGATGTGGTCGCGAAGGTCCTGTCGACAGACCCGCACCTCGTCGGGATGCCGCCGGACGTCCGGCTGGGTCTGGGCATCTACTTCCAGGGGCCGCAGCGCGTCATCGACGGGGTGGAGCTCCCGGAGCAGACCGAGGTGGCCGGGTACCGGTACCGGCTCGCCGAGGTGAAGACCGCGCCCGGCCCGGACCGGCACCTCGCGACCGAGACCCCAGCGGACCAGCCGTACCTCGTCGCGTACGGGGGCTCGCCACTCGGCACCGGCGGATTCCGCGCCAGCCTCACGGTCGGAAAGACCGAGACCGGCGTCGGCGTCGCGCCGGACGTCGGCGGCATGGGCATCGGCTGGGACGCCCACGGCGCCGCCCCGTCCGAGCGCGCCACCCTGACGATCGCCGAGGGCAAACCCACCAAGGGAACCCTGATCCTGGCGATCTACCTACCGGACTAGGACCGAATCAGACCCAGCTGTGCAGGTCGGCGGCGTCCTTGGTGAACTGCTCGGGTGAGTCGTCGGCGACGAACTCGAGCAGTGCGTTGATCTCGCGCGGCTCGGCGGCGAGGCGGTCGAGGACCGGCCGCCACAGCGACTCCCGGCCCGCCAGCGGCAGCCGGTTGTTCGACGGCCACCACGAGAACACATGCACCGTGCTCAGCCACGGCATCAGCGCCTCGAGCTGCTTCAGGCACTCCGCGTCGTTCAGATCGACCGGCGGCTGCCAGTACGTCGTGAGGTTCGGCGCGCCGACGTCCAACAGGAGCGTGATCGTCGAGTCGACCTCGTCGGTGAGCGTGTTGCGATGGAACTCCAGCGCGATCTCGATCCCCGCACCGGCGGCCATGTCGGCGAGCTCACTCAGTCCACGGGTCACCGCCATCCGGTCGCCGACACCCGCGTCCGCCGTACCGACGTTGCCCGCCCAGACCCGGATCCGGCGCGCGCCGAGCGCCTCGGCGGTCGCGATCGCGGAGCGCATCTCCTCGCGGTCCACGCTGCCGGCCCGCAGGTACGAGCCGTACGCCGCGACCTGTAGGCCATGCACCTCGGTCAGGTTCCGCACCCGCTTGGCGTTGACCAGATTGCCGAGCGGGACGTGCACGTCACCGCCCCATTCGATCGCCGCGAGCCCGGACTTCGCCGCCACCTCCACCACCTGGTCAACCGGCAACTGCCGAAACGTCACCGAGACCAGACCGGTCCTCACACCCACGCGCGCCTCCTGGTGTCCACCCCTCCATCCAACCGCATCACACCAGCGGCCTCACCGCACGCGTCACCCGATGGACCGTCGACGCCTGGGACGGTCCGCCCGGCACCGTCCTGGCCTCGGCCTCCGGCCGTCTCACGTCATGAGCAAAGCGATTGGATGCGGCTGTCGATCGGGCATAGTCTGACGGGCGTGCCAGAACAGCGACAGGGATTCACCTATGGGTTCGCCGCGTACCTGATCTGGGGACTGTTCCCGCTGTACTGGAAGCTTCTCGACCAGTCCGGGGCTCTCGAACTGCTGGCCCACCGGGTGCTCTGGTCGCTGGTGACGATCGTGATCCTGGTCGCCGTACTGCGGAAGTTCGGCGCGGTGCAGGCCCTGCTCGCGGAGCCGCGGCGGCGGTGGCCGTTGATCGCGGCGGCGTTCCTGATCTCGGCGAACTGGGGCACCTACATCTGGGCCGTCAACAACGGTCACGTCGTGGAGACCTCGCTCGGGTACTTCATCACGCCGCTGTTCACGGTCCTGCTCGGCGTCTTCGTCCTCAAGGAACGGCTCCGGCCGGTGCAGTGGACCGCGCTCGGGATCGCCTTCGTGGCGGTCGCCGGGCTGACCGTGGAGAACGGGCGGCCGCCGTGGGTGGCGATCATCCTGACGTTCTCGTTCGGGCTCTACGGGCTGGCGAAGAAGCAGGCCGGCGCCGGCGCGATCGAGGGGATGGCGATCGAGTCCGGCACCGTCGTCCCGTTCGCGGTCGCGGGCATCATCGCCCTCGGGCTGCACGGCGACGCGACGGTCACCCACCACGGGACGGCGTACGTCGTGCTCGTGCTGCTGACCGGGCCGATCACCGCCGTACCGCTGCTGCTCTTCGGCGCCGCGGCGACCCGGGTCTCGATGACGACGCTCGGGCTGCTCAACTACATCGCGCCGATCATGCAGTTCATCTGCGGTCTGGTGATCTTCCACGAGCAGATGACGCCGATGCGCTGGCTCGGCTTCGGCCTGGTGTGGCTCGCGCTGGCGCTGTTCACCTTCGACAGCTTGCACACCCGCCGCCGCAACCTCGCCCTCGAACGCGCCGCGCTCACTGCTTCCGCAGTGTGATTGTTCGACCGCGCTTCGCTTTCTTAGGTCAACCTAAGCCGCTCGACGTTCATCTGACCTTCACTGAGAAGGCTCTCAGCTTCCCTAGGGTCGCTGGTCGTGACCAAGTTCCTGCCGCTGATCAGTCAGATCGGCACCCGCCACGGGTCCCGCTCCCTCCGCACCTGCGAGTACAAGTGCGCGAACCAGTGCGACCACCCCGAGCCGAACACGTCCGGCAACGAGCACATCCAGAGCGTGATGCGCTCCGCGTTCAGCCGCCGCAAGGTGCTGGCGATCGGCGCTGCCGGTGTCGGCGCCGCCGGTGTCGCCACGCTCGCGGTGAACGCGCCCGCGATCGCCGACCAGACCAGCCGCGAGTCCGGCAGCGCGTCCGGCAACGGCACCTTCCCCGGCCTCGGCCACCGCGGTGAGCTGACGCACAGCGTCGTACCGCCGAACCGTCAGGACGACATCGTCGTGCCTCAGGGGTACGAGCAGGCCGTCATCATCGGCTGGGGCGACCCGGTGCTGCCGGGCGCGCCGAAGTTCGACCCGTACAAGCAGTCCGCCGAGGCGCAGGCGCGGCAGTTCGGGTACAACAACGACTACACGATGATCGTGCCGCTGCGCGACGACCGGGTGGCGCTGCTGGTCTGCAACCACGAGTACACCGACGAGAACCTGATGTTCCCGACCGGCAAGTACTCGACGGCGGAGATCGCGAAGATCGGGATGGCCGCGCACGGCATGGCCGTCGTCCAGATCGAGCGAGTCGGCCGCTTGGGTCAGTGGCGCCGCGACCAGCAGCTGTCCCGCTACAACCGCCGGATCACCGCGTCCACCAAGTTCGAGGTGACCGGGCCGGCGGCCGCGGACGCCCGCGTCGGAAAGGTTGCCTACGGCACCTTCGGCAACTGTTCCGGCGGCGTGACGCCGTGGGGCACGATCCTGTCCGGCGAGGAGAACTTCAACGGGTACTACGACGTGAGCGGCACGGTCCCCGCCGAGCACGTGGACTCCTACAAGCGGTACGGCGTACCGACGACTGCCACCAAGTCCGCGCGGCAGTGGAGCATCGTCGACCCGCGATTCGACCTGACCAAGACGCCGACCGAGGTCTACAAGTCCGGCTGGGTCGTCGAGGTCGACCCGTACGACCCGCGGTCGACGCCGAAGAAGCGGACCATGCTCGGCCGCCTCAAGCACGAGGGCGCGACCGTCACGATCACCGCCGACGGGCGGATCGCGGTCTACACCGGCGACGACGAGAAGGGCGAGTACCTCTACAAGTTCGTCTCGGCCGGCAAGTACGACCCGAAGAACCGCAAGAACAACTTCGGCCTGCTCGACGAGGGCACGCTGTACGTCGCCAAGTTCACCGGCGACGGCACCGCGGACGGCGTGTACGACGGTATCGGCCAATGGATCCCGCTGACCTCGGACCAGGAGTCGTTCGTCGCCGGCCTGTCCGTGCAGGAGGTGCTGATCAACACCCGGGTCGCCGGTGACAAGGTCGGCGCCACCCGGATGGACCGCCCCGAGGACGTCGAGCGGAACCCGGTCAACGGCCGGATCTACGCGGCACTGACGAACAACGACAAGCGCGGCGGCAGCTTCCCGGTCGACGAGGCGAACCCGCTCGCCGTCTCGCACGTTCGGGAGACGTTCGGCGGTCCGCTGGTGGAGAAGGCCGGCAACCGCAACGGGTACATCCTCGAGATCACCGAGGAGGCCGACGACGCGGCCAAGACCGGGTTCTTCTGGACCCTGTTCCTGGTCTGCGGCGACCCGGCCGCGCAGGAGACCTACTTCGGCGGCTTCGACAAATCGAAGGTCAGCCCGATCTCCTGCCCGGACAACGTCAGCTTCGACGGCTCCGGCAACCTGTGGATCTCCACCGACGGCAACGTGCTCGGCTCGAACGACGGCATCTTCACCGTCCCGGTCGCGGGCCCGAACCGCGGCCAGGTCAAGCAGTTCCTGTCCGTGCCGTTCGCCTCCGAGGCGTGCGGGCCGCTGGTCTCCGACGACGACAAGACCGCGTTCGTCGCCGTACAGCACCCGGGCGAGACCGACACGGCGACCTTCGAGAAGCCCAGCTCGACCTGGCCGCACACCGACAACTTCCCGCGCCCCGCGATCGCCTGCATCTGGCGCCGCGACGGCGCCCGCGTCGGCAGCTGACCGCTCCCGAGGCCCGGCACTCCGGCGCCGGGCCTCTTGACGATCAGTATCCTGGACATCTAATATCCAGATTATGAAGATGAACGAGGGCGTCGAGTGGGCGATGCACAGCTGCGTGAACCTGAGCTGGGCGCCCGGCGAGGCGGTCACCGCCAAGCGGCTCGCGGCCTTCTACAACCTGCCCACGGCGTACCTGAACAAGCAGCTCCAGGCGCTCACCCGGGCCGGCATCCTCACCTCGGTCTCGGGTCCGAAGGGCGGCTTCCAGCTGGCTCGCGACCCGGGCGACATCAGCCTGCTCGACATCGTCGTCGCCATCGACGGGCCGGACGACGCGTTCCGCTGCATGGAGATCCTCAAGGAAGGCCCGGGCGCCGACGCGCGGGCCGACTACACCAAGATCTGCGTGATCTCGCAGGCGATGCGCGGCGCCGAGCTGACCTACCGCCGCGAGCTGGCGAACCGCTCGATCGCGGACATCGCCGCGGAGGTCGTCCGGCTGAACCCGACCGCCCCGGAGAACACCCGAAACCGCTTCGCCAACCTCAAGTCGTGACAGCGGACCGCCACGCAGGCAGAACCCCCGAAATCCGCCGTTAGCGGCACGAAAACGGCACTTCTGCCTGCGTGGACGCACCCCACCAACCAAAGGAGACCTCATGACCACCCTGATCCGCGCGACCGACGCCGAGACCCTGTCCGCGAGCGGTGTCACGTTGCTGGCCGACGTACCCGACACCGACGGGCACCTGACCAGCCACCGCTCGATCTTCCAGCCCGGCAAGGAAGGCGCTCCCCCGCACCTGCACCGCGAGGCCGCCGAACTGTTCTTCGTCCTGAGCGGCTCACTCCGCGTCCTCACCGGCGAGACCCTCGTCGAGCTCCACCAAGGCGACTGCCTCCACGTCCCGCCCAACACCGCCCACGCCTTCGAGGCCGCCGGCACCGACCCCGCCGAGGTGCTGTTCGTCCTCACACAGGCCAAGCCCCGCTTCGGGTACTACCGCCTGGTGGAGTCCGCATACAAAGGCGAAACCGCCTGGGCCGAGGTAGCCAAAACCAGCGACCTCTACGACAACCACTACGTCGAGAGCCCCACCTGGAGTCAGCGCGTGGGCTCCTGAGTCCTGACGAGGGACTCGCTGGTACCGATGTCCGTCGAGTCGTGGGATTTGGCAGTCAAATGCAGCCTCGATCCACGACTCGCGGTTTCGAGGGGCAACCAATCGCCACGACTCGGCGTGAGTCTGCACGGGCGGCCCGCGGGAGCGGCCGTAGCGGGGAAAGAAATCGTCACGATCTGCACATTTGTTTCCCAGCTCTTTGGGTTGGGCCCGGATCGGGCCGGAATCCTCCCCACTGAGCTCCGTCTCGCGAGGGTGAGCCCGCCTGGTGGGGCGGCCGTGCGGCGACGGTGGTGACCACGGACAAGAACTGGGGACTGGAGACAGGAAATGCCATGTCCCAGCCCCCCACAACCTGTCTCAGGTCCCCAACTGGGCGACCATCATCCACACATCGGGTAGAAGAGCCGGATAACCCATGGCACGGACGCCAGTGCGTAGCACGCGGGGCTTCCGGTACGGCCAGGTGATGTGTGACACGGGGCGTCACACTCTTGGTCGCTGCGGTGTCGTATGGGTGACCGAGGGAGGTCGGGCATGCAGCGTCCTAGCCTGCGAGCGAGAGTATTTCCCAACCACTGGTCGCTGTTGTTCGGCCAGATCGCCTTCTACAGCTTCGTTGTGATCCTGTTCAGCGGTGTGGTCCTGATGCTGGACTACAAACCGTCGACAGAACAGATCGTGTACGACGGACCGTACGGACCGTTGCGCGGAACGAAGATGTCGCGGGCGCTGGACTCGACGCTGGCGATCACCTTCGAGACCCGTGGCGGATTGCTGATCCGCCAGCTCCATCACTGGGCCACGCTGATCATGGTGGCGGCGATCCTGCTGCACCTACTGCAGCTGTTCTTCACCGCCTGCTTCCGTCGGCCGCGACGACTGAACTGGCTGGTGGTTTTCGGCCTGCTCGTCATCACGCTCGGCGCATGCCTCACCGGGACGTCGCTCCCGGACGACATGGCGTCGGGGACGAGTCTCGCCGTACTCGACGGTGTCCTGCAGGCAACGCCGTTCGTCGGCTCCGCCCTGTCGTCGCTGCTGTTCGGAGGCGAGTTCCCGGGCGATGTGATCTCACGGTTCTACCCGCTGCACATCGTCCTCCTACCGGCCGTGCTCGTCGTCCTTTTCGTTGTTCTCAGGCGGAAATCTGAACCAACTGTCGTGGGACGCGCGGCGGCCGTGGCTGTGATGAAGCGGGTCGGTCTGTTCTGTTTCGTCGTCGGGGTCTCACTGGTCATGGCCGCGACGGCGACCATCAACCCGGTCTGGCTGTACGGCCCGGCCGACCCGGCGGACACCTCGGCCGGTGTCGGCCCGGCCTGGTACCTCGCCTTCCTGGACGGTTCGCTCCGGCTCGCGCCGGGCTGGGAAGTCGTCTGGTGGGGCAGGACGATCAGCTTGGCCGTCCTGTTGCCGGTCGCCGTCTGCACGCTGTTCCTCGCGCTCGTCGCGGTCTACCCGTTCATCGAGGAACGGATGACGGGCGACCGGAAGGAGCACCACCAACTCGAGCGGCCGCGCGCCAACCCGACGCGGACCGGCATCGGTGTCGCGGGCATCGTCTTCTACGGCGTGCTGTGGGCGGCCGCCGGCGCCGACACGATCGCCGTACAGTTCCACCTCTCGTTCAACACGCTGCTACGCGTGTTCCAGATTCTCCTGATCCTGGGCCCGCCCGCCGCACTGCTCATCACCCGTCGCGTCTGCCTAGGCCTGCAGCAACGCGACACTGAGATCGCGACGCACGGTATCGAGACCGGCCGGATCGTCCGGCGTCCCGACGGCGGGTACGTCGAGGACCACCGCCCTTCCGTGCGTCAGCTCATGTCGCGATGAGAGCGCTGTGGATGCGACCCGTGGTCGTGGAGAGTGGACGTGCACTGGCTGCGCTTCGGGTGGCGATGATCTCGGCCGCGATCGAGATCGCCGTCTCCTCCGGTGTCCGGGCGCCGAGGTCCAGACCGGTCGGCGACGTCAGGCGGGCCAGCTCGTCCTCGGTGACGCCTGCGGATCGCAAGCGGGCCAGGCGATCTTCGTGGGTTCGCCGCGAGCCCATCGCGCCGATGTAGCCGGCGTCCGTCCGCAAGGCCAGTTCCAGCAGCGGTACGTCGAACTTCGGGTCGTGGGTCAGCACGCACAACGCCGTACGGCGATCAACCTGGTCCAACGCTCCGGCCAGGAAGCGGTGTGGCCAGTCGACGACGACCTCATCCGCCTCGGGGAACCGTGCGCGGGTGGCGAACACGCCGCGGGCGTCGCACACCGTCACGTGATAGCCGAGGAACTTGCCGACCCGCGCCACGGCCGCCGCGAAATTGATCGCCCCGAACACGAACATCCGCGGCGGCGGGGTGAACGCCTGCACGAACACGGCGACGTCGGTCCGCCCGCATTCCCCATGCATGCCGTACTCGCGGATCGCGGTCGAACCGCTGTCGAGCATCGCCAGCGCATCCTCGACCACCGCGGCGTCCAGACCGGCGTCGCCCAAACCGCCGACGACACCGACGGCGCCAGCAAATGAAGGGCCGATGACGAGGCGTCGGCCGAGGCGCTCGCCCGCCGTGACCACGGTCGCCACCGCCACCGGCCGGCCTGACTCGATCGCCTCCGCGACCGCGCCGAACTCCGTGTACGACGCCGGATCGACCGGCTCCACCAGTACGTCGAGCAGGCCACCACACGTCAGCCCGATCGCGAACACGTCGTCGTCGGAGATCCCGTACCGCCGTACCACCGGCACCCCGGTCCGGATCACCTCTTCGGCCACCGCGTACACATCGGCCTCGACGCAACCACCCGAGACGCTGCCGACCACCGCACCGGACGCGGACACGGCCATCGTCGCACCAGGTTGGCGTGGCGCCGAGCGGAACGTGTCGATCACTGTGGCCAGCGCGAACCGCTCCCCGTACCAAGGGCGGACGTGCGCGAGGACGTCACGCACCCATGTCCTCCGCGCCCGCCTTGACCGCTTCGCGGATCCGCGAGTACGTACCGCAGCGGCAGATGTTGCGCAGCTCGTCGAGGTCCGCGTCGGTGATCGCGCGGCCCTCCTTCTGAGCCTGCTTGACCTTCGCGACGGCCGCCATGATCTGGCCGGGCTGGCAGTACCCGCACTGCGCGACGTCGTACTTCAGCCACGCCTCCTGCATCGGGTGCAGGTCCTTGCCGACCGTCGCCGGCAGCCCTTCGATCGTGGTGACCTCGTCGCCGGCGTCGATGTCCTTCACCTGCACTGCGCACGGGTTGAAGGCCTTGCCGTTGATGTGCGAGGTGCACGACTTACAGACCTCGAGCGCACATCCGTACTTCGGACCGGTGACGCCGAGCAGGTCGCGGAGCACCCACAGCAGCCGGACGTTGTCCCCGGCATCGACGCTGATCTGCTTGCCGTTGAGCTTGAAAGTGTGCGTAGGCATGGGTTCCTCAGAACGTGTGGTCGAGGCCGTCGGTCGGCGACTGCGGGGTGGACGGCTGCAACGGCAACGGCTCGAAGCCGAGCTTGCCGTGGTTGATCGGGAAGTACGTCGGCAGCGTGCCGGTCGCCCGCGCGTAGGCACATGCGACCGCGGCGAATGCCGGAGCCACCGACAGCTCGCCGGCGCCGCCCGGGCTGTCGCTCGTGTTCGGCATGATCACCACCTCGACGTCCAGCGGCGAGTTCCACTCCCGGGTGTAGAAGTAGTTGTCCCAGCTGCCTTCGAGCGGGATGCCGTTCTTGATGTGCAGGCTCGACGTCAGCGCCAGCGCGATCGCGTCCTGCAGACCGCCGAACATCTGCGCCTCCAGGCCGCGCGGGTTGATGCAGAAGCCGGGATCGACGACGATCACCGCCTTCGTCACCCGCGGACCGGTCACCCCTTCGCCCTCGACCGGCCGGTTCACCGTCTCCGGCCGGCAGTCGATCTCGACCAGCGTCGCGACGGCTGCCCGGTACTCCGAGTGCACCCCGACGCCCTGCGCCGTACCCTTCGGCATCGCCTTGCCCCAGTTGCCGACCTCGGCCGCCTTGTTCAGCACCGCGAGCAACCGCTGGTCCTTGAGGAAGCTCCGGCGGAACTTGACCGGGTCCTGGCCCAGCTTCGCGGCCAGCTGGTCGACCATCAGCTCCTCCGCGCAGACCACGTTCGGCGAGTAGATGTTGCGCATGCTGCCGGTGTTGAACTTCAGCGGGACCTCGTTGAGCAGCTGCGTGGTGACACCGAAGTTGTACGGCGACGACTGCGTGAGCTCGAAGATCGTCTCGGCGAACGACAGGTTGCCGCCGACCGGGAGGTCCGCCGCGAACGCGGTGATCATCTCGCCGAGACCGTGACCGAAGTCGGTCTGCACACTGGTGTGCCGCTGCTCGTAGGTGAGCACGTTGCCGGCCAGGTAGTTCACCCGGACGCGCGACGTGCTCATCGGGTGCGTGCGCCCCTGCCGGAAGTTGTCGGTGCGGGACCACGACAGCTTGACCGGCTTGCCCAGCTTCTGCGAGATCTCCGCCGCCTCGGCCGCGACGTCGTGGAACAGGTGCCGGCCGAACGAACCGCCGCCCTGGGTGACGTGCACCTTGACCGCGTCGATCGGCAGGCCGAGTTGCTTGGCGATGTCCTCCTGGGCCACGATCGGCACCTTCAGACAGGACCAGATCTCGGCGCTGTCCGGGCCGACGTCCGCGATCGCGCAGTCCGGTTCGAGCGGGCTGTTGCTCGCGAAGGCGAACACAAACTCGGCGTCGATCGTCTTCGTCAGCAACGGCAGCGTCGGAACGGCCATCGGCAACTGGGCCGCGCGCAGCTTCGCCAGCACGGTGGCGTCGGACTCGCCGTCCACCGTGCCCGCGCCCCAGGTCGCGTCGACCTTCTGGATCGCGTCGATGCACTGGCCGAACGTCTCGCCGCGGATCGCGACACCGTGGGTGATGCCAACGACATCGGTGATCCCCGGCAGGGCCCGCAGCGCCGCGAGGTTGTTGATCGACCGCAGCGTCCCGTTGATCGTCGGCGGGCGGGCCACCATCGTCGGCTTCGCACCCGGGACCTGCAGGTCCATCGCGAACTGCTTGCGACCGGTGACGATGTCGTGCGCGTCGACGCGGCTGTGCGGCTTCCCGAGAACCGTGAAGTCCGACGGAGACTTCAGCTGGGCGGTCACCTTCAGGGTCTCGGAGACGGCCGCCGCCTTGGCCAGCGAGCCGTACGTCGCCGTCAGACCGCTCGGGCCGCTCAGCACTCCCGCCGCCGCCGTCACCTTGTCGACCGCGACGCCCCATTGCAGAGCAGCCACCTCGACCAGGCGCTGGCGGGTGATCGCGGCGGCGGTCCGGACCGGGGTGTACATGCTGCGCATCGAGTTCGAGCCGCCGGTGAGCTGATTCATCAGCAGTTCGGGCCGCGCGTCGGCGAGCGTGATCTCGACCTTGTCCATCGGCAGATCCAGCTCTTCGGCAACCATCATCGCGAACGCGGTGGTGATGCCCTGGCCGACCTCGGCCCGGGGCACCGCGAAGTGCGCGGTGCCGTCGGACTTCAGCTCGACCGTGATCAGGCCCGAGGTCGCCGCCGCGGCCAGGTTCTGCAGGTCACCGAGGTCGAAGATGTCCACCGGCTGCGGCACCGAAGGAACCGCAGCATCGGCCGCGCGCGGGTCGGACTCGTTCGTCATCCAGCTCACGCCGACCGCGAGGGTGGGCGCCGCGATCAGGTACCCGAGAACCTTCCGCCGCCCCAGGAGACCGCGTCTGTCGGTCGGTTGATCGCTTGGTCGATCCAACGAACGACGGTGTTCGGCCATGAGGGGTCCTCCGTGCTTGAGCAATGCTGGGAACGCAGTCTGGCACCGTCAGCGACGCGGCGGCATGGCCACGATGCCCACGTTTTGCGGGGTCTTACTGTGCACAACGCACAGCTCGGCCCTTCGGTCACGCAGCGGGCGGGAACAGTCTGAAAGCACGCAACGCAAGGCCAAGCTCCAAGTGGAAGCCTTCGTCGCTGAGGTTACGGCCGGTGATCTGATGGACCCGGTGCAGCCGGTTGATGACCGTGTTGCGGTGACAGTGCGCAAGGTCCGCAGTACGACGTACGGAACCTGCTGCCAGCACCCACTTGTCCAGGGTGTCCAGCAACAGTTCGCGTTCGGCCGCCGGTACTGTCATGAGCGGCAGCAGCCAGTGCTGCACAAGTTGCTCGGCCAGCTCCGGTGCGCTGAGCAACAGCGCCTCGGGAAGGCGTTCCGTCAGAGCCGCCACGTCGATCTGACCGGCCGGGAGCGTACGCCGGGCCAGCATCGCCTGCCGGTATGCGATGTTCACCTCGGCCAGGCCGGAGACAACGCCGGACAAACCTGCCGGTGCGTGTACGACGTCACGCAGAGTGCGGAGCACCGTGACCGGGGATTCCGTGCCCACGGCAAGCAAACCGACGACGGTCTGCGGGCGGACCTGCCACGCGGAAGCGATCCGGAGGCCGGCGAACCGTCGTACGAACGAGGATGTCGTCCACTCGTCGTCGACCAGGTTGTCGATCGCCACCACCGCGTAGCCGCCGTTCACCGGTACGTCGAGGACGGTGGCCGCCTCCTGGACGAAGGCCCGATCCTTCCCCGGGCCGTGCAACAAGCCTTCCCACAAGGTCGATCTGCGGCGCTCGTCGGCGCGGACGAGTTGCCGTTCGGCGGCGTGATACGCGGCCGCGACCTGCGACGACGTACGGTCGACGACCTCCCAGACCTTGCTCGCGACATCCAGCAACGCCGCGGACTCGACCACGCCCTGCGCGCGGGCCTCGTCGATCAAGGCCTCCCACACCAGCCGCCCGCCGAGCCGGAACGACTTCAGTACGTCGTCCAGCGGCATCCGCTGCTCCGCCCGCCGCCGCCCGGTCGACTGCGCCGCATCGAAGTGGTCGTCGTTGTCGGCAATCATCTGCACGACGCGGGCAACGTTGTCATGACAGGACCGCCACAGATCCTGCTGCGGCACCGCACCCATCTCGCGATACGCCGGGTTCTGCTCGTAGATCGTCTCGACCAACACATCGGTCAACGCCGGCAGATGCAGCAGCACACTCTCGGCCAACGCCTCGACCGTCAGCCCTACCACCGGCAACACAACATCCCGCTCACCCATAGTCGGCACAGCATCGCACAGAGTCGATGTGTCGCCCAGACCTGGCGGACCCGCGGTCGCCGACTTCCCGAACGGCTCATGAGCTGAGGCGGTCGGGGAACCGGGGGTCGGTGACTCACAACTGGTTCCTGACCGCCGCCGAGCGGGGCAATCCGGCGACGGGTGTCGACTCCACCGGTGCCTGGACCGAGGGGAACCTGGTCCGGCCACTGGTACACGGTGCGACGTACTTCCAGCGGTTGTACGACGAACTGCGCGTCCTGCAGCCGGGCGATCAGGTGTTCTTCACCGACTGGCGCGGCGATCCGAACGAGGTGCTGTACACCGACGGCCCCTCGATCGGCGAGGTGCTGTGCGACGTCGCGCGCTCGGGAGTGCAGGTGCGCGCGCTGTTGTGGCGCTCGCACTCGGACCGTGTCAGCTTCAACTCGCAGGAGAACCAGCGCCTCGGCACCGAACTGAACGAGGCCGGCGGCGAGGTTCTGCTGGACCAGCGGGTCCGTCGGTTGGCCTCACACCACCAGAAGCTGTTCGTCATCCGGCACCGCGGCGACCCGGCTGCCGACCTCGCCTTCGTCGGTGGCATCGACCTGTGCCACGGGCGGCGCGACGACGAAGCTCACCTGGGCGATCCGCAGACCGCGCCGATGGATCCACGCTACGGGGAGAGGCCACCGTGGCACGACGCGATGCTCGAGCTCCGTGGCCCGGTGGTGGGTGACCTGTTGCGCTGCTTCGTCGAGCGGTGGGACGATCCGCATCCGCTCGACCGGCGAACGCCGTACCGGATGCTGATGCAGCGACTGGCCCGCATGCCACGGCACCCGGGCGACCTGCCGGAGGCGTTCCCGGATCCGCCGCCGGCCGGGCCGCACTCCGTCCAGGTACTGCGGACCTACGCGCACAAGCACCCTGGGTTCCCGTTCGCGCCGCGCGGTGAGTACAGCATCGCCCGGGCCTATCTGAAGGCGTTCGGCCGCGCGAAATCCATGATCTATCTGGAGGACCAGTACCTCTGGTCGGAGCCGGTGGCGCAATGTCTCCGGGACGCGCTCGAACGATCTCCGGACCTGCGGATCATCGCGGTCGTACCGCGGTACCCGGACCAGGACGGCCGGCTCAGCGGCCCTCCGGCGGTCCACGCGCAGCTGGAGGCGTTGCGTCGGCTGGACTCCGACCGGGTGGCCGTCTACGACCTCCAGAACGACAACGGCGTACCGATCTATGTGCACGCGAAGATCTGCATCGTCGACGACGCCTGGATGACCTGCGGATCGGACAACTTCAATCGCAGGTCCTGGACCAATGACAGCGAGCTGACCTGTGCGATCGACTCACCCGAGCTTGCCCGGTCCCTACGCTCGCAACTCTGGTCCGAACACCTCGGCACGGCCGACACCGATCTGGACCCGGTGACCGGCTTCGCCCAGTGGCGGACGACGGCCGCAACCCTTGACCGGTGGTACGCCGACGGCCGCCGGGGGGCGCGACCCCCCGGTCGCATCCGCCCGCACCGGCTACAGCCGCTCAGCCGCGCTAAGTCCGTCTGGGCCAGCTGGCTCGCACACCATGTCTACGACCCCGACGGCCGCTCTCGATCCGCCCGCAAACACGACACCTTCTAACGCATCCGGGTGTACGGCGGCGTCAGACGGAGCGGGTGGCTACCAGGTCGCAGAGGGTGTCGAGGGCTTCTCGGCCGGGGCCTTCGGGGAGGGTGGCCAGGAGTTTGCGGGCGTCGGCTGCGCGGCGGCGTACGTCGTCCTCGGCCTGGCGGAAGGCGGCGTGCGAGCGGAGCAGGTCGAGGGTTTCCGCCAGGCGGGCGTCGTCGGAGAGGTCGGAGTCCAGGAGGTCCAGC
Organism: Kribbella sp. NPDC055110; assembly: GCF_053607525.1. Lineage (NCBI taxonomy): Bacteria > Bacillati > Actinomycetota > Actinomycetes > Propionibacteriales > Kribbellaceae > Kribbella > Kribbella sp. NPDC055110. The sequence continues at coordinate 284 of NZ_JBSGTS010000013.1, read as the reverse complement.
AGGCGCGCGTCCGTGGCGTCCGTGGGGTCCGCCTGGGCGCGGAAGATCAGGACCGGGAGGGTCGGGACACCCTCGCGCAGGTCGGTGCCGGGGGTCTTGCCCGACTGGCCGGACTCCGACGCGATGTCCAGAAGGTCGTCGGCGAGCTGGAAAGCCACACCGATCTCCTCGCCGAACGCCCGCAAAGAATCCTGCACCTCGAGAGACGCACCGGCGTACCGGGCGCCGAAGAGTGCGGACGTCGCAATCAGCGAACCGGTCTTGTCGGCGACCACCGAGAGGTC